>NZ_JBSIUM010000018.1:0-336 GCF_054052285.1 Pasteurella sp. P03HT | reverse complement strand
AAGTCAAAATGGTTTCCCATTTTTCGCTCATCATTGCTAAGTATTCTGCGTTTATTGCCTCATTTGGCGTCTTAATACTCACTTAAAACACTTAGCAATGATGATTTGGTGGAGATAAGCGGGATCGAACCGCTGACCTCCTGCGTGCAAGGCAGGCGCTCTCCCAGCTGAGCTATATCCCCATTCACATCACAATAATGCGCATCCTTTTTCGCTTCACTCTTCCGCTTTCGCTTGAGTGGTGGGTCTGAGTGGACTTGAACCACCGACCTCACCCTTATCAGGGGTGCGCTCTAACCACCTGAGCTACAGACCCAAAAGGATTTCGGTTCTCTT
>NZ_JBSIUM010000017.1:0-650 GCF_054052285.1 Pasteurella sp. P03HT | reverse complement strand
ATTTGTGTTTCAAAGTCTGAATTAAACTTCGTAAATGGCGGATAACCCGCATCTAACAACAATTTATTCACAATCACACGCGCCATACGACCATTACCTTCCGCAAATGGATGGTAAGCAATTAAACGTTGATACACTAAACCTGCTAACACGCTCGGCTCAACCCCTTGACGTTTTGCTTGGTTAATAAAGTCAACTGTTTCACTTAACTGAATTTTCGCTGCCTCTGGACTTGAGAACACTGCGTTTTCTTTCGTTAAGGTCTCTTTCTTATAAAGCTGACGATCGTCACCTTCATCTGGGCGTAAACCATGATTCAGTTTCTCAACCATCTCTACCGTGAGGTCTTGCCCTTGGCTGCTCTTCAAGAACGTTTCAATCGCGGCTTGTACTTCCTCTTTTAATTTCGGATTGCGTTGAATTGTTTTTGATGTTTCTGCCAAGGCTTCTGTGATGCTTTGTGTTTTCAAGTTCACATCTTCGATCACATCACCTTTCGGTAATTTCTTCACTAAGCCCTGAATATCGGCAAATTCTTCCGCTGACGGTTTAAAGGTCACCGCATCATTGATACGTTTTTCTACTTTACGTGCGCCATCTGTCAGAATTTCATCAAACTCTGGGGAGTTACCCATTTGCTTAATGGTGGC
>NZ_JBSIUM010000016.1:0-758 GCF_054052285.1 Pasteurella sp. P03HT | reverse complement strand
TTTGATAATACGTAAACTTCTGATTCAAAGTCTGTGTGTGGTGTAATTGAACCTGGTTTCGCTAATACTTGACCACGTTCGATATCTTCACGTTTAGTACCACGTAATAATGCACCCACGTTCTCACCCGCACGACCTTCGTCTAATAATTTACGGAACATCTCAACGCCCGTTACTGTGGTTTTCGCAGTCTCTTTGATACCAACAATCTCAACCTCTTCACCTGTACGGATGATACCACGCTCAACACGACCTGTAACTACTGTACCACGTCCTGAAATTGAGAACACGTCTTCAATCGGAAGAAGGAATGGTTGGTCGATTGCACGCTCTGGCTCTGGAATGTAAGTGTCTAAGTGACCCGCTAATTCAAGAATTTTTTCTTCCCACTCTGGCACGCCGTTTAACGCTTGTAACGCTGAACCACGTACGATTGGTGTATCATCACCTGGGAAATCATATTGAGATAGAAGCTCACGTACTTCCATTTCAACTAATTCTAATAACTCTTCGTCATCTACCATGTCACATTTGTTTAAGAACACGATGATGTAAGGAACACCTACTTGACGACCTAAAAGGATGTGTTCACGAGTTTGTGGCATAGGACCATCAGTTGCTGCAACAACAAGAATCGCACCGTCCATCTGTGCAGCACCAGTGATCATGTTTTTCACATAGTCCGCGTGTCCTGGACAGTCAACGTGTGCGTAGTGACGAGTTTCGGTATCGTATTCAACGTGTGATGTGTTGATGGT
>NZ_JBSIUM010000015.1:0-797 GCF_054052285.1 Pasteurella sp. P03HT | reverse complement strand
GCTTCTCTTGCTTCATCTAAGAACTTCGCATTTTTCAAGACGTTGCTTTCAAAGCTTTCGTTACGTTGCTCTTCTAACGCTAACAGATTTTTCAGATTAATATTGTCTTCTAAATCGTCATAACGTGGTTTCGCCGCAACTTGTGCGTCTTGTTCCGCAGCTTTCGCAGCTTTTGACGCTTTTGATGCTTTTGATTGAGAGGCATCACTGCTTCCTGTGAAGAATTGTTTAACACGTTGCAACACAGATGGTTTTTCAACTTGTTCCGCCGTACTATTTTCTGACTTCACTTTCGCTTTCTTATTGCCACCCGCCGCATCTTTCAACTCAGGACGAATTGGTAATAACGGTGCAAAATCCTCTTCCGCCTCTGAGGCGACCACTTTAGGATTTTTCGCGGCTGCCTCATCGCCTCTTGCTTTGGCTTTCGCACGTGCTTCTGCACTCTTATCAACTGTCGCGTACAGATCTTCATCTGTTTTCACTTTAGTTGATACTGTTGGTGCCTCTTCTGTCGTTGAGCGCACTTTGGTGCTTGCCTGTGGTGCAGGCGCGGAACCACCTTCTGCAATCTCAGCATAATCGCCACTGCCCACAACCAGTTTTCTCGCTTGCGGTTGTCCTGGTAACTCAGGTAAGTCACGTTGTGCTTTTGGATTACCCACTGAATTGGTTTCTGGTGCCTCATCCAATACACGTACTCTAGCAGACGGTTGTGACGCCGCTTCTGGTAACGGTTTGTGACTTAATTCTGTTAAGAATTCTTTCACCACTTCTGCGCTGGTCGCCGATTTCGC
>NZ_JBSIUM010000013.1:0-2961 GCF_054052285.1 Pasteurella sp. P03HT | reverse complement strand
CTACAACAACCCTTACTGACTCTAAGTCAGGGATGACTCATCTCGAGGCAAGTTTCGTGCTTAGATGCTTTCAGCACTTATCTCTTCCGCATTTAGCTACCCAGCAATGCCTCTGGCGAGACAACTGGAACACCAGTGATGCGTCCACTCCGGTCCTCTCGTACTAGGAGCAGCCCCTCTCAATCATCCAACGCCCACGGCAGATAGGGACCGAACTGTCTCACGACGTTCTAAACCCAGCTCGCGTACCACTTTAAATGGCGAACAGCCATACCCTTGGGACCTACTTCAGCCCCAGGATGTGATGAGCCGACATCGAGGTGCCAAACACCGCCGTCGATATGAACTCTTGGGCGGTATCAGCCTGTTATCCCCGGAGTACCTTTTATCCGTTGAGCGATGGCCCTTCCATTCAGAACCACCGGATCACTATGACCTGCTTTCGCACCTGCTCGACTTGTCTGTCTCGCAGTTAAGCTTGCTTATACCATTGCACTAACCTGACGATGTCCGACCGTCATTAGCAAACCTTCGTGCTCCTCCGTTACTCTTTGGGAGGAGACCGCCCCAGTCAAACTACCCACCAGACACTGTCCGAGAACGCGTTTCGCATCCTTCGTTAGAACATCAAACGTTAAAGGGTGGTATTTCAAGGACGACTCCAACAACACTGGCGTGTCATCTTCAAAGTCTCCCACCTATCCTACACATCAAAATTCAATGTTCAGTGTCAAGCTATAGTAAAGGTTCACGGGGTCTTTCCGTCTAGCCGCGGGTACACCGCATCTTCACGGCGATTTCAATTTCACTGAGTCTCGGGTGGAGACAGCCTGGCCATCATTATGCCATTCGTGCAGGTCGGAACTTACCCGACAAGGAATTTCGCTACCTTAGGACCGTTATAGTTACGGCCGCCGTTTACTGGGGCTTCGATCAGGAGCTTCTCTTTCGATAACACCATCAATTAACCTTCCAGCACCGGGCAGGCATCACACCCTATACGTCCACTTTCGTGTTTGCAGAGTGCTGTGTTTTTAATAAACAGTTGCAGCCAGCTGGTATCTTCGACTTACTTCACCTTCATCCGCAAGGGATTACAATTACGGTAAGCGCACCTTCTCCCGAAGTTACGGTGCTATTTTGCCTAGTTCCTTCACCCGAGTTCTCTCAAGCGCCTGAGTATTCTCTACCTGACCACCTGTGTCGGTTTTCAGTACGGTTTAGATAAACCTGAAGCTTAGTGGCTTTTCCTGGAAGCAGGGTATCAGTTACTTCAGTGCCGTAGCACCTCGTCATCAGCTCTCAGTGTTATGAATGTCCGGATTTGCCTAAACATTCCACCTACCACCTTAAACGACCATCCAACAGGTCGATAACCTAACCTTCTCCGTCCCCACATCGCAGTTTATCCAAGTACGGGAATATTAACCCGTTTCCCATCGACTACGCTTTTCAGCCTCGCCTTAGGGGCCGACTCACCCTGCCCCGATTAACGTTGGACAGGAACCCTTGGTCTTCCGGCGAACGAGTTTTTCACTCGTTTTATCGTTACTTATGTCAGCATTCGCACTTGTGATACGTCCAGCAACCCTCTCAAGTCACCTTCATCCGCTTACACAACGCTCCCCTACCCAACAGTATTGCTACTGATGCCGCAGCTTCGGTGCTATATTTAGCCCCGTTACATCTTCCGCGCAGGCCGACTCGACTAGTGAGCTATTACGCTTTCTTTAAATGATGGCTGCTTCTAAGCCAACATCCTAGCTGTCTAAGCCTTCCCACTTCGTTTCCCACTTAATATAGACTTTGGGACCTTAGCTGGCGGTCTGGGTTGTTTCCCTCTCCACGACGAACGTTAGCACCCGCCGTGTGTCTCCTGAGTATCACTCTTCGGTATTCGCAGTTTGCATCGGGTTGGTAATCCGGGATGGACCCCTAGCCGAAACAGTGCTCTACCCCCGAAGGTGTCCGCTCAAGGCTCTACCTAAATAGATTTCGGGGAGAACCAGCTATCTCCCGGTTTGATTGGCCTTTCACCCCCAGCCACAAGTCATCCGCTAATTTTTCAACATTAGTCGGTTCGGTCCTCCAGTTAGTGTTACCCAACCTTCAACCTGCCCATGGCTAGATCACCGGGTTTCGGGTCTATACCTTGCAACTCAACGCCCAGTTAAGACTCGGTTTCCCTTCGGCTCCCTTATTCAGTTAACCTCGCTACAAAATATAAGTCGCTGACCCATTATACAAAAGGTACGCAGTCACCCTTTCAGGCTCCCACTGCTTGTACGTACACGGTTTCAGGTTCTATTTCACTCCCCTCACCGGGGTTCTTTTCGCCTTTCCTTCACAGTACTGGTTCACTATCGGTCAATCAGGAGTATTTAGCCTTGGAGGATGGTCCCCCCATCTTCAAACAGGATTTCTCGTGTCCCGCCCTACTTATCGTTAGCTCAGTACCACCACAAACACTTCAAGTACGGGGCTATCACCCTGTCTCGCTGAGCTTCCCAGCTCATTCCTCTGTCTTTGTCGCTATTACTAACAGGCTCCTCCGCTTTCGCTCGCCGCTACTCACAGAATCTCGGTTGATTTCTTTTCCTCGGGGTACTTAGATGTTTCAGTTCTCCCGGTTCGCCTCATTAACCTATGAATTCAGTTAATGATAGTAGATTCTTCATCTACTGGGTTTCCCCATTCGGATATCTTGGATTAAACGCTTCTTATCAACTCATCCAAGCTTTTCGCAGATTAGCACGTCCTTCTTCGCCTCTGATTGCCTAGGCATCCACCGTGTACGCTTAGTCACTTAACTATACAACCTCAAGTATTCTCAATAACAAAAATACTTCTCTACAGGCTGTTCGATAAACGTCTAAACACTTGCACGCCTTTTTTCATGCAAGATTTTCTTCATTACTCAGACTTTCTTTCGAAAATCTCTCAGTTTTCAGCTTGTTTCCA
>NZ_JBSIUM010000012.1:0-50513 GCF_054052285.1 Pasteurella sp. P03HT | reverse complement strand
AACATGAAATCAATCAACAAGTGCCCACACAGATTGTCTGTTAGATTGTTAAAGAACGTTGCATCAAGCAAGGCTGTAAATAGTAATAAAACTTATTTTTTCTGTCAAGCGATTTTTTTGCAGATTTTGTGCAAAATGACCTTTAAACTCATCGTCTTGTCTGTTCGCTTGCGACTCTTGCGTTGCGGGGGTGCATTATAGATAGTTATCAAAATCCTTCAAGATCTTTTTTCATATATTTTTCTAAATTAAGATCGAATGCTATTTTTTTAACCAAAATAATTAAAAAGTGGCATTACACAAGATGATGTTAACTATCATGCGTTAATTGTGTTAAATATTAAACAAGTCATTCAGATTTAGTAGTACTCTTTTAGCTTAATTAACGCATTAATGCGATCTCATATACTATAAATGCTCAATCTGTATTCGAAATTAAATAATAATTTATTATTTTTTCGATCTAAATCTCAAAATTTATAACAAATTACAATATTTTTTCTAAAATTAATGAAAAGATGCTATAATTTATTTCGCTCAAGGAATGGGCAATGCGTAACACAATCTTGTCAATAATATAACTATAAAGGAAAAGTTAACATGACAAAAACAGATAAAGATACTCTCGAAATTCGAGAAACACTAAGTGAGTTGATTGGAGAAGTCACAGCAAAGACACTCTTTGCAAGTTATGGTTTATTCCATCAAAAAGTAATGTTTGGCTTATACCAAAACAAAATATTTTATTTAAAAGCAGAAGGTAAACTTGCCACCTTTTTAGAATCCAAAGGCGCCGCTAATTATCTCGCTAAACAAACACCTTCAAAATTAAATATTTCCACTTATTATCGACTTCCTCAAGAAATCACTTCTGATAAAGAACTTTATAAGCAAATCCTGGAACAATCCCTGCAACAAATTAAAACGCGAAAATTATCTGAAACGCTCGCTAAGAAAAACCGCATTAAAGAATTACCTAATTTATCCATTAAGCACGAAAGAATGTTAGAAAAAGTAAACATTCACAATGTCATGACATTTCAAACATTAGGGGCTAAAAATGCGTATATTAGATTAAAAAAGAAAGGGATTACAGCAGATATTGGCATATTCTGGGCATTTTATGCCGCACTTGAAAATAAAAACATCAATTTGATCAGTGAATCAGAAAAGCAAAATGTCTTAGCTCGTTTAAATACAGCACTCTCTGAAGCAGGATTAAGACCAGTAAAATAGTAATACAAAACAGGCTGTTTATAACAGCCTGTTTTCGCTAAGGGAAATTAATAATAAGAATGTTCACCGCGTTGATGCTCTGTGATGTCTTTCGCACCTTTTAATTCATTCGGGAATAAACTTAATAATTGTTTTTCGATCCCATCTTTCAATGTTACATCTACCATTGAACAACCATTACATCCACCACCAAATTGTAAAATTGCATAACCATCGTCCGTAATTTCAATTAAAGTAATACGTCCACCGTGACTTGCAAGTTGTGGGTTAACTTGTGTTTGAATCACGTATTCAACGCGTTCAATAAGTGGTGCGTCGTCAGCAACTTTACGCATTTTCGCATTTGGTGCTTTGAGTGTTAATTGTGCTCCAAGTTCTTCTGTAACATAATCAATTTCTGCATCTTCCAAAAAAGGTAAACTGATTTCATCAATAAATGCAGAGAAAGACGCATATTTCATTTCTGTATCTGTCGGCTCTACCGCATTGGGTGGGCAATAAGACACCCCACACTCCGCATTAGGTGAACCAGGATTAACCACAAAAATACGGATATTGGTTCCTTCTTCTTGCTGGTCAAGTAAACGACGAAAATGCGCTTGAGCAGCATCAGAGATCATAATTTGTTGCATAAATTATCCTAAAAGAAAGTAAATACTTGAGTAGGTTTGTCAAGAATGATACTCCGAGATTGTTTTTTTTTCTACCTTTTACAGCAATAAATCTTTGCTTACGTTTTCGCGAGCCCCCAAACTTGAATATGCTCTATACCGATTTTACGTAGTTCTTGAATCATTTCATTTAATGTTGCACCAGTGGTAATCACATCATCAATAATTGCAATGGATTTATAAGGATAAGTATTCCATTTGGTATGTAATTTAAACGCATTAGAGACATTCTTCTGACGGGCACTCGCGGTTAATCCTCTTTGTGTATGTGTGTGTTTTACACGTAGAAGAAGCGTATTATCATAAGGGAGCCTTAACCATTTAGCCAAGCATTGTGCGAGTAAGTCAGCCTGGTTATAACCACGTTGCCATTGGCGAATACGATGCAAAGGTACTGGCACAATCACCTCAGGGAGTGTAAGACCATGTGTACGTTTTGCATCTAAAATCGCTAAGAGTAAGAGTCTAGCTAAAGTGCGGTCCAAAAAGAAACCTTTCTGAAATTTGAAACGATGAATGAGTGAAGATAACGGATCAACATAGCGCCCAATAAACACGATTCGATCCCAACTGATTTTATGCTGTAAACAATGCCCACAATAGCGCGCATGTTGTGCTAGCTCCTTGCCACAATGTCCACAATAAACAAATCGTTTAATTTGCTTGTTACAACGGCAACACAATCCGTGTTTCGCAATTGCTAATTTTTGTTGGCAATAAACACAACGAAAACCAAACCAATTCATGCTATCCCCTAATTTTAGATGTGTTACTACAGAATAAAATTAGGGGAAAATTTTCTAAAACATTAACTGCACTTTTGCGAACTATCTCGCAAAATTAGCATTTTGCTAATCAATCAATTTTGCGCACTTTAAAAAATACTCAATACCATGTTCTTCAATATGTAACGTGACGTGATCCGCAACCTCTTTTAATTGGCTATTTGCATTCCCCATGGCGACACCAACACCTGCCATACTTAGCATTTCGATGTCGTTTAAACCGTCCCCGAATGCCATCACATTCTCCATTCGTAATCCCAAATGTGCAACAGCTGCGGCAATACCACTGGCTTTTGAAATATTTTCATCAAATAAATCAACAGAGTGTTCATGCCATCTTACCTGTTGTAACCCACTCAGCACCCCCGAATTATGTACAAACTCATCAGCCGAGTGATCATAAAAGGCTAAGATCTGGAAAACATCATGTTGCTTAAAATACGCTTTATCCACACGATAACTCCCTCTTAATGGGTCAAGTGCACGGCAAACTTTCTCTGTCGCCGCGGAAATACACGTATCCGTTGGAGAAACTTGTGCGTAATCGATTTGATGTTGTTCAAAAAAATCAACTAACTGTTGAATTTTCTGTTTCGGTAGTGGATTTTTCTCTAATGCTTTCCCTTGATAACTCACATATTGACCGTTCATCGTAACAAACAAATCAATTTGTGTTTGTTGAATTAATTGTTTAATTTTAGGTGGGAAATTAGAGGGGGTACGCCCAGTTGCGATAGCAGGAATAATGCCATTTTCTTTTAACTTTTGTAGCGCAGGCACAACAGTATCAGGTATGTAATCTTTGTCTTTTACTAAAAGCGTTTCATCAATATCAAAAAACACAATTTTAATTTTATTGCGATAATCAGGGATTGTCATAGGATACCTTTACTCAAAATTCATTCAACTTATCCATATGAATTTTAGCACTATTTTAATGGGGTACGCATTGTTTTTCGCAAGAAATCACATCAATATTAAGCGAAAACAAAAACTTGCACAGTTTGCTAGTGTATTTATCAATAGAAGAAAAGATGTTTGTGACCAATCTAATACAACTGGTTCTGATCCATTTCAGACTGCTCTTAACGTAAAAAGCCACGTGAAAATCACATGGCTTTTTAGTATGGTGTTACAAATTACACATCGTAAGTCGTTGATGCAGTATCACCACCACGACCAGTCCAGTTGGTGTGGAAGAACTCACCACGAGCTTTGTCAGTGCGTTCATAAGTGTGTGCACCGAAGTAGTCACGTTGTGCTTGTAATAAGTTTGCTGGTAAACGTGCGCTAGTATAGCTGTCTAAGAAAGTGATCGCAGACGCCATACAAGGCATTGGGATACCCACTTCGATCGATTTTGCGACCACTTTACGCCATTCGCCTAAGCTGTTTTCTAAAATGCCTTTGAAGTAATCGTCTGAACCTAAGAAGACTAAATCTGGGTTCGCTTCATAAGCATCACGAATGTTACCTAAGAAACGGCTACGAATGATACAACCCTCACGCCATAAAAGTGCGGTGTTACCGTAGTTAATATTCCAACCGAAGTTTTCAGATGCCTCACGGATTAACATAAAACCTTGTGCGTAAGAAATGATTTTTGATGCCAATAACGCTTTGCGTACTGCTTCAATCCACACTTTTTTATCGCCTTCCACTTTGCCCACTGCTTTGTTGAATAATTTTGATGCTTCAACACGTTGATCTTTGAATGAAGATACGCAACGCGCGAATACAGATTCCGTGATCAATGTTAATGGAATACCGAAATCAAGAGCGTTGATACCCGTCCATTTACCTGTACCTTTTTGACCCGCAGTGTCTAAAATCTTATCAACTAAGCGAGAGCCGTCTTCATCTTTATAGCCTAAAATATCTGCTGTGATGTCGATGAGATAGCTGTCTAGCTCGGTGTTACGCCATTCGTTAAATGTGGCTTCTAATTCGTCATCTGATAAGCCCAAGCCTTCTTTTAAGAATTGGTACGCTTCGCAGATAAGTTGCATATCGCCGTATTCGATACCGTTGTGAACCATTTTTACGAAGTGACCTGCGCCATCACGACCCACCCAGTCACAGCACGCTTCGCCTTGTTCTGTTTTCGCAGAGATTGCTTGTAGAATTGGTTTTACGTGTTCCCACGCTGATTCATCACCGCCTGGCATAATTGAAGGTCCGAAACGTGCACCCTCTTCACCACCAGAAACACCTGTACCAATAAAGCGAATACCTTTTTCGCGTAAGTAAGCCACACGGCGATTCGTATCAGGATAATTGGTGTTACCGCCATCAATAATGATGTCACCTTCTTCTAAGTGAGGTAATAATGCCTCGATGAATTGATCCACAACATCACCCGCGCGCACCATTAACATCACTTTACGCGGTTTTTCTAATTTATCCGCTAAGTCTTGTAATGAATAAGCCCCGATAATATTGGTACCTTTCGCAGCCCCTTGTAAAAACTCATCGACTTTCGAAGTAGTACGGTTGAATGCCACCACTTTAAAGCCGTGATCATTCATATTTAAAATTAAGTTTTGGCCCATTACCGCTAAGCCGATAACACCGATATCGCCTTTTACTGACATTGTTTGCTCCTGTGTTGAAACATTGTAATTGGTGAGAACAGACTGATATGTCTGATCAATTAAAATTTTATTTTGTGCTTGCCACGGTTTTGAAAACCTGACAACGTCTTACAACCACTTCGCTGCCTCTTTATCCAAATACCACTCTGTCACCCCATTTTTTGCCTTAATTTTGGCGGCTGGATAGGGTAGGTTTTCTGCTGGAGTAGTTTGAATTTCTTTTAAGATCTCTGCTTTGCTTGCGCCAGTCACTAAATAAGTCACGCGTTTCGCTTGTTCAATCAGTTTTGCCGTTTTTGAAATACGAATTTGCCCTGTTTCAGGGTGTTTTGCGATAACGGCTAAATTTGGGTCATCAAAATTGGTTTGATGTGGGAAAAGTGATGCAGTGTGTCCATCTGTCCCCATACCTAAAATAATCCAATCAAAAACTTGCTGAGGAACGACCGCACTTAGTTCTTGCTCAAAGCGTTTAAGTTCCGTTTCTACTGGCGCCTCACCACGAATGCGGTGGATATTTTCCGCAGGAATTTGAATGTGGTCGAACAATAATTTTTGCACTTCGCCGTAGTTACTTTCAGGATCGGTTGGTAATACCATACGATCATCGCCCCACCAGAAATGCAAGTTTTGCCATTGAATTTCAGTGTTGTAAGGCGCTTGTGCGAGGGTTTTAAATAATAATTTTGGCGTTGAACCGCCAGATAAAGAAATGTGCACAGGGCGATTTTCAAGGCTGTATGCTAAAAGCTCTTGTGCGATTTTTTCGACGGCATTTTGCGCGTTGTCAAAAATAACTGTATTCATTGCGTATCCTAAGTCGTCTTCAATGATCCCCTTTGAAGTCGGGGGATTGTTCAATACATTACACTTTTTTCTTCATTAAACCGCTGGGTCTGCGCCAAACACGACCAGTTTTTGCGATCAATTTATCTGCTTCGGTTGGACCCCAAGTGCCTGATTCATATTCATACACACGGCCATTTTTCGCTTTGTACTCTAAAATTGGCTCAACAAATTTCCAGCACGCGTGTACCGCATCAGTACGCGCAAATAACGTTGCATCGCCTTTCATTGAATCTAACAGTAAGCGTTCATAAGCAGTTAATAAACTTGGTGACGCTAGATCGGCATAACGGAAATCCATTGAAACTTCTTTTGCTTCAAAGCCTGCACCTGGCTTTTTCAAGCCGAAACGCATTGAAATGCCTTCATCAGGCTGAATACGGATAATCAATTTATTCTCTGGCGCTTTTTGGCTGAATACTGGGTGTGGTGTGGTTTTGAAGTGAATGACGACTTCAGTCACACGGGTTGGTAAACGTTTCCCCGTACGTACATAGAAAGGCACGCCCGCCCAGCGCCAGTTGTCAATTTCACAACGTAATGCCATGTAAGTTTCCGTATTAGAATCCTCAGGCACACCTTTTTCTTGTAAATAACTATTTACTTTTTGACCGTCAACCGTTCCCGAACTATATTGCCCAAGCACTAAATTATTTTTGAGATCATCATCGCTCAACGGGTGTAAACAATGTAAAACTTTGGCCACTTCATCACGCATAGAGTCCGCATTAATAATCGCAGGTGGTTCCATCGCAACCATCGCCAGTACTTGCAATAAGTGGTTTTGGAACATGTCACGCATCGCCCCCGAACCATCATAATAACCGCCTCGTTCTTCTACCCCTATTGATTCCGCGCCCGTGATTTCAACATAATCAATGAAATTACGGTTCCAAAGAGGTTCAAATAAGCCATTTGAAAAACGTAACACAAGAAGATTTTGTACTGTTTCTTTACCAAGATAATGGTCAATACGGTAAATTTGGTGTTCATCAAAGAAACGATGGATTTGCACGTCTAATTCTTTTGCAGTACGAATATCATAGCCAAACGGTTTTTCGACAATCAGACGTTTCCAACCAAATTCTTCGGTATTTAAGCCATGTGCCGCAAGGCACTCTGGAATCACACCGTAAAGACTCGGTGGTGTCGATAAATAGTACAACGTATTACCACAAGTTTGATATTTATCATGTAGTTCGTCAAGACGTGGAATTAATTTGCCATAGTCTGCAGAGTCTGAGGTGTTAATCGCTTGGTAATATAGATGCTGGCAAAATTGATCAAGTGTTTCACCATTCGCCCCTTCACTCTTCACGAGAGCATTACGCATTTTTTCACGAAAACGCTCATCGTCTAAATCCGTTCTCGCCACGCCTAATACTGAAAAATGTTCTGTTAATCGACCGATTTTATAGAGATTGTAGAGTGCGGGAATAAGTTTACGATACGTTAAATCGCCTGAGGCACCAAAAATAACAATACAATTGTTGTCTGCTTCAATTTTCATTTTTGTCCTGAAATCATTTTGTTAAAAAATTCATTTAATCGGTAACATATTATAACAAATTACCCATCGTGCTAATTAAATTTGAAGATTTTCTGCCAATCAAATGTCGTATTCGCCACCATCACAAAATTCGGATTGGTAAAATTATCACGTTGATTATAAGTCAACGCTTGGAAGTGAAAATCAAATATCCCGCCCCCTAACTCTGCTAAAAGCACTTCTGCAGGTGCGGTATCCCACTCTCCCGTCCGCCCTAAACGGACATAACAATCACAGCTCCCCTCTGACACTAAACCACTTTTTAACCCGCAAGAACCATAAATAATGAATTGATATTGATAATCTGGATTCAATAAGGGTTGTACTTTTCGTTTTGCACTTTGCGATCCGACGCCAACTTTAATCACACGTTGTTGTGGCGCACCCTGGGGTTGAAGTTTGGTGACGGTATCTTTGCTTTTCTTATAAGCGCCTAACCCTTGCATCGCATAATAAGTGATTTGCAAAATAGGGGCATGAATGATACTTAGCACAGGTCGTTGGTGTTGTACTAATGTAATCAGAACAGCAAACTGATCGGTACGGTTAATAAATTGTTGAGTTCCATCTAAAGGATCGATTAACCAATATTCCTGCCACATTGCACGTGTTTCAAAAGGCACTTTACAATTTTCTTCTGACAAAATTGGGACATTTGGTGTCAGTGCGGTCAATTTTTCAATTAAAAATTGGCTTAAAAATAAATCGGCTGCGGTCACAGGCGTATCATCCGCCTTTGTTTGAATATTTAATTCGCGTTGTGACACGCCTGTATAAAATTCTGTGAGATACTTTCCTGCTTGTTCAGCAATATGCTGTGTTTTTTCTAATAATTGCGGGGAAAGTCTCAACATAAAAGGGTCCTTGTTATCATTTAAAAAGCCATCCAGTTATCTGATATAACCGTTTGCTCAACACAGAAAAGCAGGCTATCAAATATCTTGATAGCCTGCAACTTAATCAATGAGATAGACACTGATTTTCATACAAACGCCTTCACTTATTCATCTTGTGCTTTCAACTGATTGATTGCCTCTTTATTAAATAAATAGTGCGTTCCACAACACTCACATTGCATGTCAATCGTGCCATGATGTTCTGCTAATACCTCATCAATTTCATCATCTGGAATTAATAATAACGCGGCACCAGAACGCGCTTGAGAGCAGCCACAAAAAAATTCAATCGGTTGAGCTGGGAAAAGCTGCACCGTTTCTTCATGATATAAACGATATAAGAGTTGATCTGTTGTTAAACCAAATAACTCATCTTCTTTTACCGTTGCTGTGAGTGTGGCTAAATGTTCAAAATCCTCCGGTGTCCCTGAACCATCTGGCATGATCTGTAATAACATACCTGCTGCCACAGGTTCGCCTTGATATTCTCCTGCTCGAATAATCAACTGAGTTTGAAGTTGTTCTGAGCGCACGAAATAGTCTTCTAAACATTCTGTAACTGTTGGTTTATCAAGAGCAATCACACCTTGATAACGCTCTCCCTCTGTGGGTGCAATCGTAATGACCAATACCCCTTTACCAACTAACTGAGCCAAACTCATGTCATCATTTACATCCGCTTGTAAACGTGCTAATGCGCGAATTTGTTGTTGGTCATTACCATTCACGAGTGCCAGTTTTAACGGACCATCTCCTTGAATTTGTACCGTGATATCCCCTTCAAACTTTAAAGTAGCCGTTAATAAACTGGTTGCCACCATCATTTCACCCAATAAATTTTGGATAATGCGTGGATATTCGTGAGTATTCAGTGTATCAGCAAAGGTTTTATTTAATCGTACCCACTCACCTCGTACAGCACGATTTTCAAACAAGTAGCGATAAAGTTTATCGTTGTCAATTTGGTAAGTCATAACCTTTCCTCTCTTTAAATCTAGTATTTGCCTCAAAACACAGGATAAATAACCTCTCGTATTTTAACGCACGCGATTCTGTCTCAATATTGTCACTGTTGATGACATTACAGATGATCTTGTTGCTTAAACTTCAATAAATCGCGCCGCTCTTTTTTATTCGGACGGCGATCTGGATGTGGCATCGTTAGCGCATGAATCTTGCGCGCAATCGCCAGTTTAGCGCGCTGTTCAATACTTTTCTCTGTTTCTTGATATAAACCCTGTGCTTCTGGTGCGCCACGACGCTGAGCCGACAGTGCGATGACTTCGACTTCTTTTTCTTCATTACCTTGGCGCAATTTAATCATTGCCCCCACTTCAACCGTTTTATTTGGCTTAGTCCGCTGCCCATTGTAGTGCACTTTTCCCCCATCGATCATCTCTTTAGCCAGGGTCCGTGTTTTATAAAACCGCGCCGCCCACAGCCATTTATCTAAACGAACGTCTTCTGTTTTGTCTTGTTGAGTACTCTTTTGGGTCATTTTTACTCCACTAATGTGCGGTAATTTTTAACAGAAAAATGGCGAGCAAAGACTTTATCAGGCAAGGTACTGTCTGGATTCTCTACACCAATCGTGTAGGCAATGCCAAATTGTTTCGCGCTATCTAACACCAGTTCTGTATCATCAATAAACAATGTCCGAGTAGGATCAAAATAATGTTGCTGCTGTAAGTTATGCCAGAGTGGTTGTTCAATTTTAGGAGCACCAAATTGGTGGCTCGACAAGAGCAAGTCAAAATGCTGTTCAAAACGACAAAATTTCAGTTTCATGTCCAAACTAAATTGGTTACTGTCTGTTAATAACATCACTTGCTTGTTCATCTTATTCACAGCCTGCAAAAAAGGGGCAACATCAGCACGTACCACCAAGCTAGGACCTTGCGCCTCATACAAGTCTCGCAACGGCAAATTCAATTCCTCTGCCCAGAAATCTAAACAATACCAAGCTTTGCTGTGTTCAAGTTCATCATAACGCTGTTTTAACGCGCGACGACTTTCTTCAAGATAGAGATGAAATTTGTCAGCATAGGCTTGAGGAACGATGTTTTTCCAAAAATGATGATCAAAATAGAGATCAATTAATGTTCCGTCTAAATCCAAAATGACTGTATCAATGTGCTGCCAATTTATTTCCATCATTTACATCCCTTTCCTTTATTGCGATAAGCGGTTTATGGTATCGTTATTCCACAATTTTGTAAAATTTTGCGTCTTAACAGGGGGTAAATAAAATGCCACAAAAACCAGCCATTCTCTCAATTTCTCTTGCTGCCAAATCTCGTATTTTTGAAATTCAAGCAGTGGATCTTCAGTTTTCCAATGGCGTGACACGTACTTACGAGCGTTTTAAACCGAGTAGTCGTTCCGCTGTCATGATTTTACCGATTGAAAATAACCAATTACTTATGGTTCGAGAATATGCGGTTGGTACCGAGCGATATGAGTTAGGTTTTCCAAAAGGATTAATGGATGCTAATGAGACACCTGAACAAAGTGCCAACCGTGAATTAAAAGAAGAAATCGGTTTAGGTGCTAAAAAATTCGTCCATTTACGTACGGTCAATACTTCGCCAAGCTACATGAATAATCCCATGCACATTTTCTTAGCGCAGGATTTTTATCCATGTAAACTGGAAGGTGATGAGCCTGAGCCCCTTGAGTTAGTTCGTTTTCCACTCGAAAAAATTGATGAACTCCTGACCGATCCTGACTTTTGCGAGGCACGTAATCTAGTTGGGCTTTATTGTCTTCGTGATTACTTAAATCAACCTCATACCGCCTATCATGTCGCTTTTCCCAATCGCGTATAATTTAGGTTGTTCACTTTCTTCAAAACCGTTCTGCTTGGCGCGGTTTTTCTTTGACATAAATCATAGAACAATAAAAATCTTGAGTAATTTTTCAAAATTTTGATCAACCTAACAGTTTTTAGGTAGAAATTTGATTAAAATGCTCCCATTATTTTTTCAACTTTAAAACTTAACTCTATGAGGTGATGTATGACTGACTTAAATAAAGTAATCAACGAACTTGGTGCACTTGGTATTCATGATGTAAAAGAAATCGTTTATAACCCAAGTTATGAACAATTATTTGAAGAAGAAACCAAACCAGGTTTAGAAGGTTATGAAAAAGGTATCGTAACTCAATCAGGCGCAGTCGCCGTTGATACGGGTATCTTTACTGGTCGTTCGCCAAAAGATAAATATATCGTGCTTGATGACAAAACAAAAGACACGGTTTGGTGGACAAGTGATGCTGCGAAAAACGATAACAAACCAATGACACAAGAGACGTGGAAAAGCTTAAAAGGTTTAGTCACAAATCAACTTTCTGGTAAACGTTTATTCGTCATTGATGCCTTCTGTGGTGCGAACGCTGACACACGTTTAGCTGTACGTATCGTCACAGAAGTGGCATGGCAAGCGCACTTTGTGAAAAACATGTTCATTCGTCCAACTGAAGCTGAATTAGTTGGTTTCAAACCAGACTTCGTAGTCATGAACGGTTCTAAAGTCACTAACCCTAACTGGAAAGAGCAAGGCTTAAATTCAGAAAACTTCGTTGCATTCAACTTAACTGAAGGCGTGCAATTAATCGGTGGTACTTGGTACGGCGGTGAGATGAAAAAAGGGATGTTCTCAATGATGAACTACTTCTTACCATTAAGAGGCATCGCATCAATGCACTGTTCAGCAAACGTGGGTAAAGATGGCGACGTAGCCGTATTCTTCGGTTTATCAGGTACTGGTAAAACAACGCTTTCAACCGATCCAAAACGTCAATTAATCGGTGACGATGAACACGGTTGGGATGATGATGGCGTATTCAACTACGAAGGTGGTTGCTATGCGAAAACGATCAAACTTTCTCCAGAAAACGAACCAGATATCTATGGTGCAATCAAACGTGATGCATTATTAGAAAACGTGGTTGTTCGTGCAGACGGTTCTGTTGATTATGATGATGGTTCAAAAACAGAAAACACGCGTGTTTCTTACCCAATTTACCACATTGACAACATCGTAACGCCAGTATCAAAAGCGGGTCACGCGAAAAAAGTGATTTTCTTAACAGCGGATGCGTTCGGTGTGTTACCACCAGTCTCTAAATTGACTCCAGAACAAACTAAATACTACTTCTTATCTGGTTTCACCGCGAAATTAGCAGGTACAGAACGTGGTATTACAGAACCAACGCCAACATTCTCAGCATGTTTCGGTGCAGCGTTCTTATCACTTCACCCAACTCAATACGCTGAAGTGTTAGTGAAACGTATGGAAGCTGCAGGTGCAGAAGCATACTTAGTGAACACTGGTTGGAACGGTACGGGTAAACGTATCTCAATCAAAGATACTCGTGGTATCATCGATGCCATCTTAGATGGTTCAATCGAAAAAGCGGAAATGGGTAAATTACCAATCTTTGATTTAGCAATCCCAACAGCATTACCAGGTGTTGACCCTGCAATCTTAGATCCACGTGATACTTATGCAGACAAAGCACAATGGCAAGCGAAAGCTGAAGACCTTGCAAGTCGTTTCGTGAAAAACTTCGAAAAATATACAACGAATGAAGAAGGTAAATCATTAGTTGCAGCAGGTCCAAAAGCATAATTAAGTTACGCTTAGATTAAATAGACAAACAGCTCGGTGAAAATCGAGCTGTTTTTTATTTCTGTTTATCGCCACATTTTTGTGTTGAAAACGAATCAAAACAACCGCACTTTTCCCTGATGTTTAACAACACATTTAAGTCATGCAAAATAAAAAAGCACAGTGTTCACCTGTGCTTTTTCGAATTAACTCTTCGTTATACTTTCAAACAAAGGTATTTCATTTCCAAAAATTCTTCAATGCCATAACGAGAGCCTTCACGTCCTAAGCCAGATTCCTTGACGCCACCAAACGGTGCCATTTCATTACTAATTAACCCTTCGTTAATACCGACGATACCGTATTCTAGCGCTTCGGACACACGCCAAATACGCGAAATATCTTGTGTGTAGAGATAAGAGGCTAAACCAAACTCGGTGTCATTCGCCATCTCGATAACCTGTTCTTCAGTATCAAATTTAAACACGGGGGCAAGTGGTGCAAAGGTTTCGTCTTTAGATACCAACATAGATTGTGTTACATCACGTAACACAGTAGGTTCAAAGAAAGTCCCACCGCGGCTATGCAATTTACCGCCGATCACTAAATTTGCCCCTTTCGCTGTCGCATCTTCAATATGTTCTTGAATTTTTTTGACCGCACTTTCGCTGATAAGTGGTCCAATATTCACGCCTGCTTCATTCGCGCTGCCGACTTTAAACTCGGAAACTTTACGGCTAAATTGTTCGACAAAACGCTCATAAATACCTGACTGAACATAAATACGGTTAGTACAAACACAAGTTTGTCCGCTGTTACGGAATTTTGAGGCGAGAATACCTTCAATCGCATTATCTAAATCTGCATCATCAAACACGATAGACGGCGCATTGCCACCTAATTCAAGTGACAGTTTTTTCACGGTATTCGCTGATTGCGCCATTAAGATTTTGCCCACACGCGTTGAGCCCGTGAAGGTCACTTTACGCACAGTTGGGTTTTCGGTGAGTTCCTTACCAATTTCAATCGCATTAGTTGAAGTAATGACATTAAATAAACCTGCAGGAATACCCGCTTGATGCGCTAACTCTGCTAATGCTAACGCCGAAAGGGGTGTTTCTTGTGCTGGTTTTAACACAATGGCACAGCCTGCTGCAAAAGCGGGCGCGGCTTTACGAGTAATCATCGCATTCGGGAAATTCCAAGGAGTAATGGCTGCTACTACGCCAATGCCTTGTTTAATCACGAGTAAGCGGTGATCCGCTTTATCTTGCGGCAGTACATCACCATAAATGCGTTTTGCTTCTTCTGCAAACCACTCAATAAAACTCGCACCATATAAAATCTCACCACGACTTTCTGCAATCGGCTTCCCCTGTTCAAGACTTAACAGCTGTGCTAACTCTTCTTGGTGAACAATAACTAAGTCATACCAACGGCGTAAAATATTTGCCCGTGCTTTCGGGGTGACTTTTTGCCATTGTTTTTGTGCTTTTGCCGCACATTCAATCGCATATTGCGTTTCAGTCGCTGTTAAATCAGGTAATTCACAAATCACTTCATTCGTTGCAGGGTTTGTGACAGAAAAGGTTTTCTTATTTTTTGCTTCCACATATTCGCCATTAATATAGGCTTTGGTTTTAAGTAGAGAAAATTGTTGCATCTGACCTCCCAACCATTAATAAATTTGATTTGTTGTAGATGAGCATTCTACAGGCTTTGAAGATTTAAACTTCAGTGCAAGATCTTTTAATGCCCGCATCAATAATGAGGTATCCACACCAACCGCGACAAATGTACAACCGAGCTCAAGATAATGTTTCGCCATTTTTTCATCAGCGTACAAAATACCCGCGGCTTTATTTGCTGCACACACAGTGTTGATCGCTTGCTCAATCGCCTGTTGCACCTCTGGATGAGCAGGGTTACCTAAATGTCCTAATGATGCACTCAGATCCGCAGGACCAATGAAAACGCCATCTACGCCATCTACTTCAGCAATGGCTTTCAGGTTTTCTAGTCCCTTTTTATTTTCCACTTGCACTAATAAACAGATCTCATCGTCTGCTTTCTGTAAATAATTCGGAATGTTATTCCAGCGTGATGCTCGTGCTAGCGCACTACCCACACCTCGCACTCCTTTAGGCGGGTAATGGATAGCCTGAACTAATTCTTTCGCCTGTTCCGCGGTTTCTACCATTGGAATTAAAAGTGTTTGTGCACCAATATCCAACAACTGTTTAATAATATGAGTCTGTCCAATTGCAGGACGAATAATCGGAGTGGTAGGATAAGCGGCAACGGTCTGTAATTGATGTAATAAAGTACGTAGCTCATTTGGCGCATGCTCACCATCTAACAATAACCAGTCAAACCCAGCATTCGCAGCAAGTTCACAAGCATACCCATCTGCTAACCCAACCCATAAACCGATTTGTGCTTTTTTCTCTTTCAACGCACGTTTAAATGTATTTTGTAGCTGCATGATTCGCTCCATTTACACAAATTGCATCGAAATGCTACCAAGCTCATGATAATCCACATGGAACGTATCACCACGACGAGCTGCCACTGGACGAGTAAAGGACCCCCCTAAAATAATTTCGCCCGCCTTTAAGGTCACACCATAAGGATGTAATTTATTCGCTAACCATGCCACACCTTTGATTGGATTATTCAATACTGCTGCGGATACGCCAGACTCTTCAACGACACCATTGCGATACAGGACAGCCGCCACACGACGTAAATCCACATCCATAGGCTTAATTGCACGCCCCCCTAACACCACGCCAGCATTCGCGGCATTATCCGAAATTGTGTCAAAAACACGACGTGGTACTTTCGTTTTACTGTCAAACTGTTCAATTCGAGCATCAATAATTTCTAAAGCAGGAATCACATAATCCGTTGCATCCAACACATCAAAAATCGTGCAGTTTGGACCTGATAAGTCTTTTTTCAAGATAAACGCGAGCTCTACTTCGACACGTGGCACAATAAAGCGATCAAACGGAATCTCACTGTTTTCTTCAAAGAACATATCATCTAATAATGCGCCGTAATCTGGCTCATCAATTTGTGAGCTATTTTGCATCGCTTTTGAGGTTAAACCAATCTTATGTCCTTTTAATACACGCCCTTCTTCAATTTTCATCGCCACCCAGGCTTTTTGAATTTCATAAGCATCTTCAATCGTAATCTCTGGGTAAGCTAAAGAAAATTGCGAAATTTGTGTCCCTGTCTTTTCTGCTTCATTTAAACGTTGTGCAGCTTGTTGAATAATCTCTTTGGATAACATAGAAAATCCCTCTTTAAGATGATGTTGAATTGGGTGTTAAAGTAATTAAAAAACCAACGATTGCCACTAATGCACAGGCACTCATCACCCAAAGCATTGTTTGTGGACTGTTATTGAAAAAATAAGACAATGCACTACTGGCGATAAAACCACCTGCAAATTGCATTGAAGCAGCTAATGCCATTGCTGCGCCCGCGGTATGACTATGCTGTTTTAATAAACCGCTCATGACATTTGGCGTAATTGCCCCCGTTAAACCAACAAAAACAAACAGCGGTAGCATGATCGCGAGCAGACCATCAGGATCGGCAAAGAAAAAGCCAATACCCGCGAATAACACAAGAACCATTTCGCCCATTAATACGCGATTCACCGCATAGTGTTTAACCAGCTTATTGTTAACGAGAGTTGCTATGACAATCCCAATCACATTAATCCCGAAATAATAGCCATAATCCTGTGCTGGAATATGGAAATAATCGATATATACGAAAGGAGTGCCCGCAACATAAGTAAACATCCCGCCAAACATGGCTCCTAAACACAAAATATAACCAAATGAAAGGCGATGTTTCAAAATACGGCAATAGGCTTGAAAAAATGTAACTAAGTTTAACGGCGTTTGCTGTCGATTTTGGTTGGTTTCCGCTAAGAAAAAATACGTAATAACCCAGCACAACAGACCAATAAACGCCAATAACAAAAACTGGGCTGGCCAGCCAAACCAAAGTAATATTAGCCCCCCAATAAAAGGCGCTAATAAAGGTGCAAGCATCGTCACTAACTGCATCATGGATAACACATGAGTCATACGATGAGGTGGAAAACTATCACGCACAATTGCACGCCCTAGAACAGGTCCCACCCCACCGCCAAATGCTTGTAAAAAACGCGCTACTAACAATTGCTCAATACTATTTGCTAAACTACAAGCTAAACTGGCGATGATATAAATGAACATCCCTATCAATAAGACGACTCGCCGCCCGTACCTATCCGAAATAGGACCATAAAACAGCATCCCCACACAAAAGCCTGTCAAAAAGGTACTGACTGACAATTGCACCCATTCCATGCTGGTATTGAGTTCTTGCGCAATTGTAGGTAAAGAGGGCAAATACAGATCAATCGAGAGCGGTCCAAACCCAACTAACGTCCCTAAGAAGCAGATAAGTGCGGTCTGGTTCCACGTTGTTTTTGTTGATGATGGCATAACGCCCCCGTTTTTTCTGTTTCAATGCCCGACAGTCAAGGTTATTTTTTGAACCGAAGATGCACGTTATTTTTCTTAAAATTTAATGTAGGATGCAATTCTGCTATTTCAAAAGACAGCGCAAAGTAACGTTTTTCAAACAATGGTGTAAAATAATCCGTCAAAATCTTAAACACTTGCTCACCAACGGGTTGTAAACTTGCTTCGGAGCGTCCCGCACCAATTTTTAGCGTAATGTGAACAAAAGCATCGTCTTCTTTCCCATCCGCCATGCGATATACATCAACCCAGTGCACACGACTACGAATTCCCCCTAAAGGAAAAATGCCAGTGCTAGCAAGGTAATCATGAACTTGGCTAAATAGTGGTTGCCAATCTACATCCGCTCGAATATTTTCTGTTGCTTCCACAATGAAATGCGGCATAAATACTCCTTTTTTTCTCAACAGTGCGGTCAGTTTAAACACATTTGTAACTCACCGCACTTTTCCTTACTAGACTGGGAATACAGCGTTAATTTGTCCTGTGCCAGAGCTTGGGAACAAGTCGGTCAGAATTTCCACAGGTTTATCATATTTATCCCAACCCAGCATTCCCAATAACATGACTGTATCGTGCATATTGCCTTCCCCGCGACAAAACTCAGCATATTCAGGCAACATCTTACAGAAGTCTTTGAAATTACCTTTACGCCACATATCGACTACGTGTAAATCAATTTGATGCTCAAATTCACGGGTATAACTGTTCATGCCCTCTTTCGCAAGGTGATCGGGGATAAAGTAATGAGATAACGATCCGCTCGCAAGCACGGCAACAATTCCGTCGTATTCCTTAATTGCCTCTAATACCGCTTCACCAAGCTTACGGCTGTCTTCAAAAGAGTGTGATGTACAGAACGCAGAAATTGAAATCACTTTGAATGCTTTATCTTCATTCATATAGCGCATTGGGACCAAAGTACCATATTCCAATTTTAAACTTTCAATTTCATGTGCCTGCGCGCGAACTCCTTTTGCCACCGCATGTTTTACGATCATATGTCCCAACTCTGGATTACCGTTATAATCAAACGTGATGTCACGAATAAAGTGCGGTAATTCATTACTGGTATAGACCCCTTTAAAATGGGCACAACAATTCACATGGTAGGCACTGTTCACTAACCAATGTGTATCAAACACAATGATAGTGTCTACCCCTAAATCACGACAACGACGACTAATTTCTTTATGTCCTTCAATCGCCGATGCACGACAACCGTGGTGTTTACCTGGTTGCTCAGACAAATACATCGATGGAACATGTGTAATTTTGGCAGCTAAGGCGAGTTTACCCATATCTTGCTCCTTTAACGTTATAATCCCCAACGAGGAATTGGATGATCGTGCATTGAGATACACACATTTTTTAATTCCGCAAAGACCTCAAAGCTATATTCACCGCCCTCACGGCCAATACCAGAGGCTTTGATACCACCAAATGGCTGACGTAAATCACGGACATTTTGGCTATTCACGAATACCATTCCCGCTTCAATACCATTCGATAAACGTAACGCTTTAGCAATATCTTTTGTCCAAATATAAGACGCCAGACCATATTCCACGTCATTCGCTAAACGCAATGCATCGGCTTCATCTTTGAATTTCATCAAGCAAACGACGGGACCAAAAATCTCTTCTTGTGCAATACGCATACGGTTATCAACATCAGCAAACACTGTTGGTTGAATAAAGTTACCTTTTTGTAAATGTGCAGGTAAGTTTTGTGGACGTTCTAATCCACCCGCCAATAAGGTTGCCCCTTCTTCTAAACCAATGCGAATATACCCCGTGACTTTGTCATAATGTTGACGCGTAATCATTGAACCAACTTGTGTATTTGGATCTTGTGGATCGCCAACAATCAGACGTTTCGCACGGGCTGCAAATTCTTTTACAAATTCATCATAGACCGTTTCTTGAATAAAGATACGTGAGCCTGCAGTACAACGTTCGCCGTTTAAAGAGAAAATGGTAAAGAGTGCTGCATCTAATGCACGTTCTAAATCCGCATCATCGAAAATTAAAACAGGTGATTTACCACCGAGCTCCATGGAATATTTTTTCAAGCCTGCGTGTTTTAAAATGTGTTTACCCGTTGCAGTGCCCCCTGTGAAAGAAATCGCTCGCACATCATCATGCGTGACTAAAGCCTGTCCTGCTGTTGAACCAAAACCTTGCACAACATTAAATACCCCTTCAGGAATGCCTGCTTCAAGGGCTAAACGACCGAGCTCATTCGCAGTAAGCGGTGAAAGCTCTGACATTTTTAATACGGCGGTATTTCCCAATGCCAAACAAGGTGCGGTTTTCCACGTTGCTGTCATAAAAGGGACATTCCAAGGCGAGACTAAACCACATACTCCCACTGGTTGATAAAGGGTGTAGTTCAACATTTTGTCATCCACAGGATAGCTATGCCCATTCATGCGAGTACAAACTTCCGCAAAGAAATCAAAATTGTGTGAGGCACGAGGAATCAACACATTTTTCGTTTGGTGAATAGGTAGACCTGTATCCAACGTCTCTAGTTCTGCTAATTTCGCAACATTTTTGTCGATGAGCTCGCCTAAATTACGCATTAAACGTGCACGTTCTTTCGCTGGGATTTTTGACCATTTTGGGAACGCCTCTTTTGCTGCTTTGACTGCTGCGTTAATTTCTTTTTCACCGCCAGAAGCAACCTCACAAATGACTTCACCAGTGGCAGGGTTTACATTCTCAAACGTTTCATCACTGGCAACTTCTTTACCGTTAATCCAATGTTTAATCATAGGTGTCTCCTTTTATCTTAAGCTTTTTTTGCAAAAAAGGCGGTTTCACTGACAATGTAGTTAGTGAGTTTACCAATTTGTTCAATTTCGATTTCAACACAATCGCCTGCTTTCACGTCCGCTAGCCCTTTCGGTGTTCCCGTAGCAATCATGTCACCTGGTTGCAATGTCGTAATATGTGAAAGATGCTCAATTAAATAGGCAATATCAAAAATCATATCTTTCGTATTCCCTTCTTGGCAGAGCTCCCCATTGACCCATGTTCTCAAGGTTAAATTCATCGGATCCTTAACATCATCTTTATCAACAATCCAAGGACCAACTGGCGTAGTACCCACACGGTTTTTCACCCGTAAATTTGGGCGGTAATAGTTCTCTAGGTAATCGCGAATCGCGTAGTCATTACATAAGGTATAACCTGCAACATAATCCATCGCATTTTCCCGCTTCACATTTTTTGCGGTTTTACCAATCACGACCACAAGTTCACACTCATAATGCATATATTCCACATGATCAGGTCGCCATGTTGTACTATTGTGCCCCGTATATGTATGATGCGTTTTCACGAAAACTAATGGTTTTTCTGGTGGCTTAAAATCTAATTCAGAAGCGTGATCGGCATAATTCAAGCCGAGGGCATACATCATGCCACTCGCTGGAGGTAACCACGTTACTGCTTCAGCAGGTAAAAGCTGTTTTTGTTCAGTCAATAATCCTTGTTCTAGTACTTCAACGCTGTGGATTTGATTTTGATAAACCACTTTTGCATATTTACTCATAATCGCCCTACCTTATTCCGCAATCGTGTTGCTCACACAACCTAACTGCACAAAATCCACATTGACTTCATCCCCTGCACTCACTAATAACGGCATATCCTCTGTCCCAGTTAGCAAAATATCTCCTGCTTTAAATGCAATAAATTGGCTTAAAAAGCTGATGAGTTCAGGAACAGAATGCTTCATGTTCAAATGCACGTAAGATTTTTTTATGTCGCCATTTAATGCAACATTAATTGTCACTTCTGCTGGATTTTCCACCGCACTTTTCAGGACGGTTTGCCCTAAAACACAAAACCCATCTTGGCAACGTCCTTCAATATCAGGACGATAATAACTGTCATTGGGCAAAGAATATAAAGCAACGGGAACATAACCTGCCACAGCATGTAAGGCATCTTCGACTTCTACTCTTGAGGTATCTTGTCCAAACACCACTCCTAAGTGCGGTTCAACTCTGAGTTGTTTTTTTCCAGTTGGTAAACCTACTGTAGCCCCGCTACGATTGTGCGTTGCTTCAGGTAACACATAAATCACAGGCGTTTTTGGCAGCGCTTTGTAAGGTGCTTGTTCAAATTCTACTTGGCAACGTTGTAATAAACGTACTGAATTTAGGGCAATCACAAACACCGTTGGCTTGCTAGAAGGCGCAAGTTGTGTAATCTGTTTAGCTAAAGAGACAGACATAATTTCCTCACTTAAAATAAATGGACGAGCCATAACGCAATGCCAGGAACACAAGCGATCACCGCAATGCGAATCAAATCAGAGACAATAAAAGGCAAGACCCATTTCGATGTTGCTAATAATGGTGTATCTTTATCCATCTTATTGATAATAAATAAGTTCATTCCAACAGGAGGCGTAATAAGTCCAATTTCGACTACCATCAACGCCACAATACCGAACCAAATCGTTTTATCTTGTGCGGATAATCCCCAGAAATCTAACCCAAGAATAATCGGGTAAAAAATTGGAATTGTGAGCAAAATCATGGCTAGCGAATCCATCACACAACCTAGGACGAGGTAAATCATCAAAATACAGAATAAAACAAAAAGCGGGGCAAATTGCTGTTCCACAACCCAATTAGCTAATTGAGCAGGCATTTGCGTCAACGCGAGTGCTGAATTCAATAAGTCTGCACCGATTAACACCATAAAAATCATCGCGCTTGCCATCGCCGTTTGCAAAATACTGTCGACTAAGCCTTTCCAAGTTAATCCACCTGAAAGCCAAGAAATCAATCCACAAGATGCCGCACCAATCGAGGCAGCTTCTGTCGGATTTGCCCAACCGCCATAGATACTGATGATCACCACAGCAAACACAATAAAGATTGGCAGTACTTTGACTTGAGATTTTAATGCTTGCAAAAAAGGTACTTTTTCTGAAGTGGGTCCCGCATCAGGACGCAAACTCACTAAAATCTTGATCACAACGACATAACCTAAAAGCGCCAAAACGCCTGGCACAATTGCTGCAACAAATAATTTACCAATTGACTCTTGCGTCAACACCGCATAAATGATCAAAGGAACAGAAGGCGGAATTAAAATCCCCAAGGTTCCTCCCGCTGCTAACGTTGCCGTACTGAGCTCGCCAGAGTAATGACGTTTCTTTAATTCTGGGATCGCGACTTGTCCCATAGTCGCCGCTGTTGCCAAGGAAGAACCACAAATTGCACCAAATGCCGCACAACTCCCCACCGATGCCATTGCTAAACCACCACGCCAATGCCCAATAAAACTACTTGCCGCCTGGAATAACGCTTTTGACATCCCGCCGTGTGAAGCCAATTGCCCCATGAAAATAAATAACGGCACCACCGCCAAGTCGTAATTGGAAAGACGGGCATAAGCCAAACCATTTAGGGTATACATTAATGCATTAAGATCGCCTTGCCCTAAATAAGCATATAATCCTGCTGCCGCCAAAAACATTGAAATACTAATATGGATTCGGAGTAATAATAGGGTAAGTAAGATGAAGAACCCCACAACGCCCATTTCTAAGCCACTCATCATAAACTTAATCCTTTGCAGTTAAATGGATACAAAAATAATAAAAAGAACACAATCCCATCACGATAAAACCTGGCATAATCGCAATATTCGGTAACCAAGTTGGGAAAGACAGCAACGCGGACACTTCCTCATATTCTTTTAATGTTTCACTTTGTAAGCCAATACGCCAAACCAATAAAAACGAAACCAAGCAGAGCAATAAATCTGCTAATGCATCCATTTTATTGCGCAATACTGGTGGAAATTTTGCTGTGAAAAAGTCCACCTTTAAATGTTCTGACATCATCGTACAGAAAGGGAGAAAGAGGGATGCCGCCACAGCGCATCCCATTTGCATAATCTCAATATCCCCTAGTACACCACCCTGACCTAACTTGCGGTCCACTAAGGAATAACAAGACATGATGATCAAAACGATGAATAAAAAACCACCCAAAATCGCCATCGCTTTGGCTATGTGGAATAACCCCATACCCACTGCATTATTTTTGACTTTATCTGGAATGACTATGGCTTGTGTCGACTCACTCATCGCTTACCTCCTTCGCTCACTACTGGTGTTTTTTTACCATTTCGCGTAGATCATCAATTAATTGCTGACCGTTCTTGCCTTGTTTGTTCATACTGTCAATCCAGCTTTGTGTTAATGACGCTGTCATCGCTTTCATTTTTTCAGTATGTTTTGGACCAAACTCGCTAATGACTCCGCCATTTGCTAACACTTTTTTACGCGCATTTTCTTCGGTTTTTTCCCATGCGACAGTAATACGCTCAAGTAAAGCAGGTCCTGAATGCTTATCCAAAATGGCTTTTAAATCCGCTGGCAATGAATCATATTTTTTCTGATTCATTACTAACGCGAGGACAGTCAGCGTTGGGAAAGGCTCGCCTGCCGCTGGCATGACATGGTATTTGGTCACTTCATCTAATTTCGTTGGTGGTACGACTTCCCATGCGCCCATTGCACCATCCACCACGCCTTTTGAAATACTTTCTGCCACTTGTGAAGGTGCAATTGAAATGGCGGAGCCGCCTAACGCTTGAATAATTTGTGACGCTAAACGCGTTGGCGTACGTAATTTATTTCCTTTCAAATCTTCCACTTCATTAAGTGGTTTATTCGAGTGGAACGTCACACCACCATCACTTTGAATAGAGAGGACTTTGAAAGGCTTAAATTCTGTATCTTTGGCATATTTCTCAAAGAATTCCCAAGCCACTTTGTTACCAACGCGCACATTTGGTAACAAGAACGGGGTTTCTAACGCTTCAATGATTTTAAAACGACCTGGTGAATAACCTGGCGCGGTCCAAACGATATCTGCAACACCATTGCGAACTTGATCGATCAGTTGACCAGCGGTTCCACCAAGTTGGTTAGAAGGATACAATTGACACTCAATACGACCGTTTGATTCAGAATGTAAATCCTGACACCAAGGGACTAAAACATCATTATGCATAGTAGAAAGTGCGGGTAAAAAATGACCTATTTTTAATACTACTTTGTCATTTGCGAATGCAGAGGTCGCGGCAGCTAAACTGATAGCGAGTAAAAGTTGACGTGTCTTCATAAAAAGTCTCCTTCACGTTCGTTAGAAAAGGCATTTAAGAACAAACAGCAGTCCAATGTAACCAATTTGTTAACAGGTTGTTACAGTTATAATGGAGTTAAGCCGAGTTTTAAATGTACTTTTCTTGTGAAAAATTGTACTTTTCACAAAAAATCATCATGGATTAGAAGATATGTGATCTTGATCGCGAAATGTTTTTGGTGACATATTTGTCTCCTTTTGAAAGAAACGCGAGAAGTAAGCTGGATCTTTGAAACCTAAATCATAAGCAATTTGGTAAATAGAATGTTGGGTAAATAACAACTTTCTTTTTGCCTCTTGAATCAAGCGTTCAATGATTAATCTTTTTGGGGAAGTCGCTGAAAAATGCTGACAGATTGCATTAAGTTTACTTTCACTAATACACAACTTATCCAAATAGTCATTAATACGCCAATTATTCCGAAAATTTTCCTCAATTAAAAAATTAAACTGATTAAACAGATACAATTCATTATTTCTTGGACTGTATTTTTTCTCATCACTTTTCGATAAACGGTAAATTTCTAATAAAATCAGTTTTGCACACAAACGTAGTGCGGTCTGTTTTTCCTCTGTATTATCTCGGTACTCTGACGCAAGCAAATTAAACAAATACTCAAACTTAAAGATTTGCTGTTGTTGTTCGCCCTCTTGTGCTAATTCAATGCACATCGGATAAAAGTAATTACTATCCCTTCTTAACGATTCAAGTAATTGCCAAACAAACTCTTGTGGAATAGTCAGAACATGCCCATGAGTATCTAACTCTGTATAAAAGCCATGAGGAATAGAAGGTGGGGTAATAAAAAAACAAGGTGCATATAACTTATACTCGTGAGCATCGAGTTGCAGTGAGATACTGCCCTCCGTCAAGTAATGTACTTGGTAAAAACGATCGTGAAAATGTACTAACGATTTACGACCATAAAATAGGGCTAAATTATCAAAGGTTTCATAATGAATGATGTTGCTATCTTCCTGACCACCATATGTCTTCTCAATATTAATGTTTTGGGTTTCCACCACCTGATTTACCATCATGTACTCCTTGACTTCATCATTATGTAAATGAATAGCCTGACTGTAAACGATGGTTCATTCGCTGTATAGCCCTCATCTTCAAAAGAGCGATAGAGATCACATTTTAGTCATTTTTATTTCAAAAATACGGAAAAGTACATTTTTTGCCAAGAAAATTGCATTTTATCTTTGTAACAAATCCACTATAAATTTAACAAATTCGCAACATCTAAACCTGTTTTATCCTAGATGCTATTCCTAATCTCATTTGTTCAAAAGGAGTAAACCATGACTCAAGTCGAAAAAAAATCTCACAAATTACCTGATGATTTTAGAAAAGAAAAAAACCGCCCATTTACTGGCGAAGAGTATTTAGCGAGTTTAAGAGATGGACGTAAAGTCTACATCTACGGTGAATTGGTAGAAGATGTGACAACCCATCCAGCCTTTCGTAATGCCGCAGCTTCAGTGGCAAAACTCTACGATGCCCTACATGACTCAGCAACAAAAGACGAATTATGTTGGGAAACTGATACAGGCAATGGTGGCTACACGCACAAGTTCTTCCGCTATGCACGCAACGCTGAAGAATTAAAAGAACAAAGAGATGCCATCGCTGCATGGTCACGCTTTAGCTATGGTTGGATGGGTCGTACTCCTGATTATAAAGCCGCCTTTGGTAGCGCATTGGGAGCGAACCCTGAGTTCTATGGTAAATTTGCCGATAACGCACGCAATTGGTACAAACGTATTCAAGAAGCTTGCTTATATTTCAATCACGCTATCGTTAATCCGCCAATTGACCGTAATAAACCAATTGACCAAGTAAAAGACATTTATGTCAAAATTGAAGAAGAGCGTGCAGACGGTATTGTCGTTAGCGGCGCAAAAGTGGTAGCAACAAACTCCGCGTTAACACACTATAACTTCATTGGCTTTGGTTCAGCACAAATCATTGGCGATAACGATGACTTTGCTCTCATGTTTATTGCCCCAATGGATGCAGATGGCGTCAAACTCATTTGCCGTCACTCTTATGAATTAGCTGCTGGGGCAACAGGCTCTCCATTCGATTTCCCATTATCTACGCGTTTTGATGAAAATGATGCCATCTTGGTATTAGATAAAGTGTTTATCCCTTGGGAAAATATTTTAATCTATCGCGATCTCGATCGTTGTCGTACTTGGGCACAATATGCTGGCTTTGCAACATTATTCCCAATGCAAGCTTGTACTCGCCTTGCTGTGAAATTAGATTTCATCACAGGTCTATTGCATAAAGCATTACAATGTACTGGCGTAATTGAGTTCCGTGGCGTTGCTGCTCAGATGGGTGAAGTGATGATGTATCGCAATCTCTTCTGGACCTTAACTGATGCGATGGCGGGCTCATCATATCAATGGAAGAATGGCTGCCAAATGCCAAGTGCTCAAGCGATCCAAACCTATCGCGTCATGGCACCAATGGCATACCATACCGTGAAAAAAATTATTGAACAAACCGTAACAAGTGGGTTAATTTATTTACCTTCACATATCCGTGATTTCAATAACCCAGAAATTGACCAATACTTAGAAAAATATGTACGTGGCTCAAACAATATTGAATATCGTGATCGGATTAAAATCTTAAAACTACTTTGGGATGCCATTGGCACTGAATTCGGTGGTCGTCACGAACTCTATGAAATTAACTACGCAGGTAGCCAAGAAGAAGTTCGTTTACAAGTACTCGGTCAATCAACAGGCAACGGTACATTACAACGTTGTTTCGACTTGGTTGATAAGTGTTTGGCTGACTATGATGAAAATGGATGGAAAGTACCGCATCTCAATAACTCAGATGACATTAATATTTTGAACAACTTAAATCGTTTTTCAAAATAACTGAGTAGCAAAAATAAGGAAAATCACTATGCTTACTCCAATTCAACAAAATTTCCGTAACGCAATGGCAAGACTTGCAGCAGGCGTCAATATCATTACGACCAATGGGCTTGCGGGAAAATGCGGTATTACTGCCACAGCAGTTTGTTCAGTCACTGATACTCCACCTACTGTCATGGTGTGTATCAATAAAAACAGTGAAATGAACCCTGTTTTCCAAGCAAATAAGCGCCTTTGCATTAACGTGCTCAATGCGGAACAAATCGAATTAGCCCAACATTTTGCAGGTTTCAAGGGCAGTTGTATGGATGAGCGTTTTGAATGGGATGTGTGGCAACCTAAAGCAGACTCAAATGCGCCACCAAGTTTAAAAAATGCTTTAGCAAACTTAACGGGCTCCATTGTGGATAGTCGTGACATTGGCACACATTCTATGTTTTTAGTTGAACTTGAGGACATCCAAGTTAGCGAGGAAGGGCAAGCCTTGGTGTACTTCTCCCGCAACTTTCATCAAGTTGGCACAAAAGACTAACCGCATACAACAAAATCAAAAGCGACGATAACACGTCGCTTTTTTATTATGATGCTCATCTCCACAAAGTGCGGTGACTTTTTTAATTTTTTCGCTCGAGTAATTTAATATGGCGAGTCGCCGCTAGCCATGCGCCGATATACCCAACGAGCGTACAGACAATAATCAAGAATAAAAACTCTGCGAGATTCACACCATGCAATTCAAATTGAACCGCAAAAATATCGGTCACATATTTGACAGCACTCGTAAAATAACCAATCACAAGGCTGCTAAATAAGCACGCTAATAGCCCGCCCAAAATCGCATAAATCATGCCAGTGTATAAAAAAGGACGCAAAATAAATTGATCAGTGGCCCCCAGTAATTTCATCACCTCAATATTGGTTTGGCTACTATAAACATCAGAGCGGATGCTATTTCCAATCACAAGAAAGACCGCTAATGCCATCAGTACCGCACAAAAAATCGCAACATGTGCAACTAACCAAGTTAGTGCCGTCAATTTCTCTAACCAATCATTATCTAAACGAACTTCTTGTACCCCTTTAATTTTATCTAAGTTCTGGCGTAGCTCATTACGTTTCTGTGATTGATTGTATTCTGGCAAAGCATTCACAATCACAACGGCGGGTAATGGATTATCATCTAATATATCCAACTCATTACCAAATCCAGACCAATCACGAAACGCATTTAAACTCTCCTGACGCGAAATGTAATTTAACGATTCAACTCCAGCTTGCTGACGAATTTTTTCCACTACCAAATTGGCATCTTCTTCACTTAACGTCTTATGCAAATAAACAGTAAGTTCACTTTCTGGATAAAACTGGGTGGTGGCTTGATGAATGTTTTTCCACAACAAATAGCTCACAGTAGGAATAGTCAAAGACACACTGATGACTAAAATAGTCAATAAAGTGCCCAAACGGCGCTTGAGCAAATCCGCCCAAACTGCGCGTAATACATAATGTATTTGTACCCAAAAAGGCGCTTGAATACGACGAGATCCCATCACTACTTTCCTCAACGTAAATAGCCTTGTTCCAAAACAAGGCAAGGTTTTGGTTTTTGTTGAATGATATTTAAATCATGCGTAGCAATGAGTACAGTCATGCCCAACTGATTTACTTCTTCGAACAAACTAAAAATCTCAAAAGATAATGCGTTATCTAAATTACCTGTTGGCTCATCTGCTAATAACAATTGAGGCTTGTGGACGATCGCACGTGCAATATCAACACGTTGTTGCTCCCCACCAGATAAATGGACAGGCAAGTGATTAGCACGATCACGTAACCCCACTCGGTCTAATGAGGCCAGTGCACGTGTTTCTGCTTCTTTCGGGTGCATCCCCGCAATAATCAATGGCAATGCCACATTATCCACAATTGAACGATCGGCTAATAAACGATAATCTTGATGAACCATCCCAATTTGACGACGTAGAAAAGGAATTTCATACGCAGATAAACGCGTAATATCATGCCCGTTAAACTCAATTTGCCCGCCATTTGCACGTTCCATTCCCATAATCAATTTCAATAGCGTGCTCTTACCTGCGCCAGAATGACCAATCAAATACGTCATACTCCCAACAGGTAAATGAAAGCTAACATTCTGTAAAGCTGGCTTACCACCTAAATAAGCCTTACTGACATTAGAAAATCTAATCATTTCTTCCCTACTTCACGTCTCTATTTCACACCCAGATTTGCTCTCGCAATCCCTCACTGACAGCTTACAACCATTACTCTTCCTGTACGAATAATGCATCAATAAACTCTTCTGAATTAAACTCACGTAAATCTTCAATTTTCTCGCCGACCCCAATATAACGAATAGGTAAATTAAATTGATCAGCAATTGCAAAGATGACACCACCTTTTGCCGTACCATCTAATTTAGTCAAGCTAATCCCCGTTAACCCGACAGCTTCATGGAATAACTTCGCTTGACTAATGGCATTTTGACCCGTTCCCGCATCAAGCGTCAGCATAATTTCATGGGGTGCAGTCTCATCATACTTTTTCATAACACGAACGATTTTTTTCAATTCGTCCATTAAGTTATTTTTATTTTGTAAACGACCCGCAGTATCTGCGATTAACACATCAACATTGCGTGCCGCCGCCGATTGCATCGCATCAAAAATCACTGAAGCCGAATCTGAACCTGTGCTTTGCGCCACCACAGGAATATGATTACGCTCACCCCAAACCTGTAATTGCTCCACTGCAGCAGCACGGAAAGTATCTCCTGCAGCTAACATCACCGACTTTCCATCCTCTTGGAATTTACGAGCTAATTTGCCAATCGTCGTCGTTTTACCGACGCCATTCACCCCCACCATGAGTATGACATACGGTTTTTTGCTGGGGTCGATCACTAATGGTTGTGCAACGGGTTTTAGAATCTCCGCCATTTCCACTTTTAATTGTTGATACAACAATTCCGCATCTTGCAACTGTTTACGACTGGCGTGTTGCGTTAAATTGTTGATAATTTTAGTCGTGGTTGGCACGCCCAAATCTGCCACTAATAATTGTTCTTCTAATTCCTCAAACAATGCATCATCAATTTTTTTCCCCAAGAACAAACTGCGGAACCCAGCACCAATATTTTGTTTAGTTTTTAACAACCCTTTTACTAAACGACTGAAAAATCCTCCTTCACTTGGTTTTTCTTGCTCTTTCACCACTGGCTTTGCTTGTGAAAGAATATCGTCTGTCTCCTGTTGTACCTCTTCATTTTCGACCTCAGGCTCCAGAATTTGTGCAGTAACTTCATGCTGCGTCAAAGTTGTCAGATTTTCAGCCTGCTCTGCCTGTTGTCGTGGCAACTCATGTGTCGGAGCCATGTTGTCAGCTTGTTGATTTTTAACCACTTCTTCAGGCGATAAAACAGCATCAGAATCCACCACACTTGTTTCAGTGTATTCTGGTTCCGATACAGTACGACATACCGTAGAAACAGGTTCAGAAGACAACACTTCATCATGCTTTTCTGCTTCTTGTGTGGCTTCATCTTGAGCAGAGTTCACCTCTTGCTGCTCATTTTTCTTACCCAAACCTAACCAAGACCAAAAGCCATTTTTCTTATTTTCTGTTGACATATTTCTCTCTCAAAACTCTCATTTGATTCTTCTATAATAAAGACAAAAATTGTTTGATAGTTTACCACTGAATAGAAAGACAATGAAAAATTTCCGCATATTTAGATAAAAAAGGGTAAAATACGCGCGCAATTTATATTAATAGGACAGGATAACGTCACACTTAACGCAATAAAAAGGAATGAAAATGAAAAAAATGATCACTCACCTCAGTATTCTCAGCCTATCTGCATTACTCGTTGCATGTAGCGGCGGTGGTGGCGGCAATGGCGGAAATAATAACAACAGTACAACAGCGGCGTCGATTCAGGTTGTGCCTAGTACTGAACAGCAAACATCCTCTCAGTCTCAGTCTCAGTCTCAGTCTCAGTCTCAGTCTCAGTCTCAGTCTCAGTCTCAGTCTCAGTCTCCAGTAGAGACTATTCAATCTACACTTCCCATTACACCTAAATTAAATTGGAAGACAGATTGTTCTGCATCCAATAATGCTTTTTGTAATGAGGAGGGAAATAAAAATGCAGTAAAAGTATATACAGTAACAACAACGGAAGACCCGCAAAATAGCGAAAAAAATATCATAACGGAAAAAGAGGAAAAAATTACGCTTATTGCAGGAGAAAAATCTAGTGATGGATATAAATTCCACTTATTAGATGATGGAAATGTCTATTATGGTTATCGACTACGCGCAAATACCAACAAAGATAGTAGCTATTATGAGCTTATTTATGCAGCTAATAATGAGTTAATCACTACGTTTCCAAGTAACTATACTGCCACATATAAAAAAGATAGTGGATTTATTTATACCCCCTATACTATCGCTAACACTAGCAATAATAGGATTAAAAAAGAAGGCAACGTTGAACTATATTACCAAGATGGGAAAGTCAAAGGTTTTATATATGATACAAATATAAAAAATAATCCTATCTTTACAATATCTGGGGAAAGTAATAACTTAATAATTACCTCAACTCAATATATTAGCCATTCTGGGACAACTATTTCTGAAAACCAAAAAGCCTCCATGACAGTAAACTTGATCAACTCTAAAGAAAGTGAAAATGATTATAAATATATTATTGGTACAACAAAATCTGATCCTGGTGGAAATAATGAAGTTGGTTTTTCTGCCCTCTTATTTGCAGAAAAACAAGCTGATATACCATCAAACCCTGTAAGGCAAAAATAAACTCTCTTGATACAGGCACATATCATGTGCCTTTTTTAATTCACCTAACATAATATAAAAACCAAACCCCACTCCATTTAGACCAAAAATAAAATATTGAAATCCCCCTCCAATTTTGTCAAAAAATAACCTTATCCAAAATAAAATCCTATTCAAACGCCTTAACTGCAAAATTTAAAACCAAATAAATTTAATTTTATAAAATTTAAAAATAACAGATAAAAACATGAAAGAATTAAATAAAATTTAATTAAAAATAAAAAATACTATATTCCATAATTACTTTTTTGTGTAAAATAACCCAGCATCATACAGGGATATTATGATGTATATTATTTAATAAAACACTAAAAGGAATTAGCAATGGATAGAACTATCTTAAAAATCAGTATAGCCGTTGGACTATCTATCTTTTTTACTGCTTGTATTAAAAGTTATACAATTAAGTATCCAGATAAACCTATTGAAATAGGTCAATCCCCAAAATCTGCTCAGCAAAAATCTCAATCAAATACTACTGATGAGGATGTTCATAAAGATGCATGTGACATTAAATCATCATATCAAAATAAATAATCCCTGTTTTATGAGCATATTAAGGAAAATGTCTATGTAATCGCCAGTCTCTAATCTCTGAGTACGGCTATACAACAATAAAGGCATTGAAATAAACGTCTTTATACATCATGAAAAGCGATGTGTAAGATAGATTACATAGGTAACTTATTAAAATAATGCTAATTAAATAGTGCATCACATAGTAAAATAATCACATTATTTACGTATTCCTAAACAATGAAATGAGAAAAATAACTGAAAAACGAACCGCACTTAAAGGCGAAGTCCGCATTATCGCTGGACTATGGCGTGGGAGAAAATTACCCGTTTTATCATCAGATGGATTACGACCAACAGGCGATCGTGTTAAAGAAACCCTTTTTAATTGGTTGATGCCTTACATTGTAGATGCACACTGCTTAGACTGTTTTGCGGGCAGTGGTTCATTGGGTTTTGAAGCGCTTTCACGTCAGGCGAAACATGTCACCTTTGTTGAATTAGATAAGCACGTCGCAACGCAATTAAACAAAAATTTGCAAACATTAAAATGTGCTGCAGAACAAGCTAATATCGTCAATCAAAATAGCCTCGATTTTTTACAAGCTACACCGCCGATACCGCGCTTTGATATTGTCTTTATTGACCCGCCTTTTCATATCGGTCTTGCACAAAAAGCGATTGATTTGCTGACAACACATAATTGGCTCAAATCAGATGCGCTGGTTTACGTTGAAACAGAAAAAGCACACCCCTTGGTCGTTCCTGCAGATTGGCATATTTTAAAAGAAAAAGTCACAGGACAAGTCTGCTACCGACTTTATTGCACTAATATAAAAAGAAACTAATTTATGAAAAAACAAAAAATCTACCTCTTTCCTTTCTTCGTAATGTTAATGAATGCTGGCATCACGCCATTTGCAATGGCAGCAGATCAGGTGGTCACCGTTGATAACCATCGACCAGATGAACACTTTCATCAATCCCCCAAAATTCCACCTCATATCAATTTACCCGCTAAATCTAAAAGCACAGAATCCTCTTCACCCAGTCTTTCATTAACTGCAGAACAATTGCTTCAACGACCTGATCTCTTAATTCGTGCACTTATCCCCGTGTTAAGAAATAATGATATGCAAGGAGTGGCATTGTTATTGCCGATTTATGAAAAATTGCCTCACCACGATCCCCTTTTATTAAAGTGGGCACATGCCATTGTGGCAAAAAAACGAGGAGAACTCACCAAATCTATTCGTCTTTATCGTGAGCTAATTGCAGAACAGCCTCAATTGCAACCTGCACGTTTACAACTGGCGATTGTATTAATGCAGAACCGTGAGTATGAGGCAGCGGAAGGACAATTTAATCGCTTAAGAGCGGACAACTTACCACCTCAATTGGTACACATTATTGATACCTATCTCCATGCAATTCATGAACAAGATGATTGGAATTTTTACAGTGGAATAAATTACTTACGCGAAAAAAATGTTAATAATGCACCTAAAAAAGGGACAAAATCAGGCGGTTTTAGCCCTTCAAGTGAGCCAGAAAGTGCAGAGGGCGTGAGCTATTTTTTAGGTGCCAATAAAACTTGGTCAATAAAACATGGCTTCTTTACTGAAGTGAATGCAGATATTAATGGGAAATACTACTGGGATAACCATAAATATGATGAGTTTTCACTGCGTGTAGGCATGGGAGGGGGTTACCGGACCGCGAAAACAGAAGTACAACTTATGCCTTATATGGAACAATTTTGGTATGCTGGCGGCGAAAATGCCGACAAAAGTGCACGTACATTACATCGCTATTCAAAAACGGGCGGTGCCGCTTTAAATGTCAATTATTGGCTAAACCAAAATTGGAAAATCAGCACTGCATTTGAATATGGTGAGCAACGTTATATTGAAACTGCACGTAAAAAAGCCAATGGAAATCTCTATTCCCTATCAAATACGCTCATGTATTTTCCTAATAGCCAGCAGTACTGGTTTGTAGGTGCCGATTTTTATCGTAAAAATGCTCGTTGGAAAGCCAATGCCTTTGACCGTAGAGGAATACGTTTAGGTTGGGGACAAGAGTGGTCTAAAGGGATCTCAACACGCTTACAACTGAGCTATGCAAAACGCGCTTACCATATGCCTTCTGCATCAAAAAATGCCTTTTTTGCGCCAAATTTCTTTAAATTTGCACAAAAAAATCATGAGTACGGAATCAACTTAACAGTGTGGCATCGCAGTATTCACTGGCTAGGTATTACACCCAAAATCACTTGGTCATACCACAAAACAGACAGTAATAACCCGTTTGCACGTTATGACCAAAATCGCATTTATTTAAGTGTGAGTAAGAGCTTTTAAAACATAAAAATGCCCGAATGTAAGTCGGGCATTTTCCTCTATTATATTTGTTCCTATCTTCTTAATAAGTATCCTCTATATTGATGTTTATCTAATCTATCCAATTTACGTATTAGCGCATTTTCAATATCACTCGGGATATTTTTATACTTACAAAGACTCATACCGTCGCCTCTCTTGGAAACTCTCTGCCGCAAGGTGAAATCGGACGCTATCCATAAAACCGCTGAAAAGATAAAATGTTGTAGAGAATCCACAACACAAACAATAGCGCTGTATCACTATACAGATAAAGCAATTTTCTTCCTCAATATCAACAATGTAACTATGCATAAATTATGCTAAAATCACGCCACTTTTTATTCATAATAATAGATATATGTTAGATATTGTTTTATACGAACCTGAAATCCCACAAAATACAGGCAATATTATTCGTTTGTGTGCGAATACTGGCTTCCGTCTGCATTTAATTGAACCGCTTGGTTTTACTTGGGACGATAAAAAATTACGCCGTTCTGGCTTGGATTATCACGAATTTGCAGAAATTAAACGCCATAAAACGTTTGAGGCATTTTTGCAATCAGAACAACCAAAACGCTTGTTCGCCTTAACGACTAAAGGCACACCAGCACACAGCCAAGTGCAGTTTGAATTGGGGGATTATTTGATGTTTGGTCCTGAAAGCCGTGGGATTCCGATGTCAATTTTAGATAGCTTGCCAGCAGAACAAAAAATCCGTATTCCAATGACAGAAAATAGTCGTAGCATGAATTTATCTAACTCAGTCGCAGTCACAGTCTATGAGGCGTGGCGGCAATTAGGCTATGTTGGTGCTATCAATCTTGCTCGATAGTGAGAATGATCAGCATCATTTAAATAAAAAACAGGTCGCACTAAGCGACCTGACTTTCGTTAAATGCTGTGTTCATCGTCTCTTGTAATTGGCTAAGCATAGCATACCGCTTCCGATACATTGAACGTTTATTACTCGGAATACTGTCCATATCTTTCATCAACACTTGTGCGGGCAATTCCCAATAAGCATTCAATACCCCGCCAGACTCAGCAAAAATCGCGTCATAATCCACCACATAGCGCTTGCTTTGCACGACACGTGATTTATTTTGGTATTTATGTGGAATACCCAGCAACGTTTCATAGCCCAATGCCTGTGTTAACGCCTTCATGGCTTCTACCATTAAATAAGCTGGACGCAAACCATGGCATTTTTTAGTCAATTGTTTAACAATGTCTTTTGACCCCTCAAAGTTAGGTCCCTGAATCACAGCAATCAATAAACTTTGTTTGACTTTCCCAAAAGTTAATAAATAAATCAGTTCTTGAGTCGGCTTATAACGCAATTCTAATGCCCAAAATCCTTCCATTGCTTGATGTTCATTAATATTCAAATACAACTCAAAGTCTTCTGTCACTTCACCAAAACAAATCGGCTTTTCCCATAACTGTGATAAACCTAGCGCGGTTAATTTTTCAGGCAAAAAATGTAAGTTATCGCACATATTCTCTAGTCGTTGCTTCGTATTAAAGCGTTTGTCTAAGAAACGATGCGCAAGGGGATAACTAAAATTAGGCTTCAGATCAAGCAAAGTCACTAAACTTGGATGTTGATTAATAAATTGCTCAAAACGTCTAATATTGCCACGATGCAATAAAGAACGAAGATGAAAACGAAACCGTTTTAAACGATACGACTTTTTACCCCGATCAGGATATAAGCGTATAGGATCGGGCCATTTATACTGTGTAACTGTCATAAAATTCAGATGATTGGAAACAATGAAAGTATATTTTCGCATAAAATGCTTATTTTATCATTTTTTTATCTGATGTTATCAGGTATGCTAACTGCGATTAAGGAGCCTGTATGTCAGAAACAAAATTGAATTATCACAAAACGCACTTCCTAATTAGTGCCCCTAATATTCGAACATTACCCGAAGATAAAGGGATTGAAATCGCATTTGCGGGGCGTTCAAATGCGGGGAAATCAACCGCATTAAATGCGTTAACGAATCAAAAAAATCTAGCACGTACCTCAAAAACCCCGGGACGTACACAATTAATTAATCTGTTTGAAGTTGAACCACAATGTAAATTGGTTGACTTACCCGGTTATGGCTATGCGGCTGTTCCTGAACAAATGAAAATCCAGTGGCAAAAAGCCCTTGGAGAATATTTACAAAAACGTGAATGTTTAGCAGGGGTCGTGGTGTTAATGGATATCCGTCATCCTCTGAAAGATCTCGATCAACAGATGATAGATTGGGCGGTTTCCTCTGAATTACCAGTTTTATTATTACTGACTAAAGCAGATAAACTGAGCCAAAGTGAAAGAAGTAAGCAAGTGAAAATGGTTCGCGAAGCTATTTTACCTTTCCAAGGGGATATCCAAGTTGAAGCGTTTTCAGCATTAAACAAAATTGGTATTGATAAATTATCATCGAAATTAGACAGCTGGTTTGCCCCACTTTTCACAAAATAACGATTATTTTTGCGATCGAGCTCGTAAAAAAGTGCGGAATTTATGAAAAATAAACCGCACTTTTTTATGCTCCACACGTTTTTGATTCTGTGGAGTTCACGATGTCTCTTGCAATTGTATATAGCCGCGCTTCTATCGGCGTGCAGGCGCCTTTAGTCACAATAGAAGTACATTTTAGTAATGGTAAGCCACAATTCAATTTGGTGGGTTTACCTGAAAAAACAGTAAAAGAAGCACAAGATCGGGTACGCAGTGCATTATTGAATGCTCAATTTAAGTACCCTGCAAAGCGTATTACCGTCAATCTCGCCCCTGCTGATTTACCCAAAGAAGGTGGGCGTTTTGATTTACCTATTGCGCTCGGAATGCTCGCTGCCGCGGGACAAATTGATCCACAAAAACTGCAACAATTTGAATTTGTCGGGGAACTGGCATTAACAGGTGAACTACGTGCAGTACATGGCGTCATTCCTGCAATACTCGCTGCTCAAAAAGCCAAACGTCAACTCATTATCGCACATCAAAATGCAAATGAAGCAAGCCTGGTGCTGAATCAAGATACTTATTTTGCACATAATTTGTTAGAAGTCGTTAATTTTCTTAATCATCAAGGTGAGTTACCTTTAGCCTCTAGCCTCGCTACGCAAAATAGGAATGATTACTACACAGAAAATCATATCGACTTGACTGACATTATTGGTCAACAACATGCCAAAAGGGCATTAACGATTGCAGCTGCAGGACAACATAACTTACTCTTTTTAGGACCGCCAGGTACAGGGAAAACCATGCTTGCTAGCCGACTCAATACCTTATTACCCGCCATGAGCGATCAAGAAGCAATCGAAACAGCCTCGGTGACCAGTTTAATTCAAAATGAGCTCAATTTTTATAATTGGAAAACACGTCCGTTTCGTGCTCCTCATCATAGTGCTTCTACTCCAGCATTAGTTGGTGGTGGGACCATTCCTAAACCAGGAGAAATCTCACTTGCGCACAATGGAGTATTGTTTCTTGATGAGCTACCCGAATTTGACCGCAAAGTATTGGATGCCCTGCGCCAACCTCTGGAAAGTGGCGAAATTATCATTTCACGCGCCAATGCAAAAATTCAATTCCCCGCTCGTTTTCAATTAGTTGCGGCAATGAACCCAAGTCCTACAGGACATTATCAAGGAACGCATAATCGCACAACACCACAACAGATTATTCGCTACCTCAGTCGGTTATCTGGGCCTTTTCTAGATCGTTTTGATTTATCCATTGAAGTCCCTTTACTCCCACAAGGTGCCTTACAACATAATCAAACTGAACGTGGTGAAACTAGTCACACTATTCGAGAAAAAGTATTAAAAGTACGACAAATACAGTTGGAGCGAGCTGGCAAAATTAATGCGTATTTAACCAGTAAGGAGATCGAACGAGATTGTAAACTGAGTGACAAAGATGCGTTGTTTTTAGAACATGCCTTAGCCAAATTAGGACTGTCGGTACGTGCTTATCACCGCATTTTAAAAGTGGCGCGCACGATTGCCGATCTGAATGAGGAAACACAGATTACACAACACCATTTAGCAGAAGCCCTCGGCTATCGAGCGATGGACCGCCTATTACAAAAGTTATCGAAAATGTAATCCATACCGCAATTCACTCCAGCTTCTACTGCGCTTACCTACATTGGTACGCCTCTCAGCAGAGGAATGAATTGATAAGGCGAAACAGATGTCGGCGCAGGAATATCATTAAATAACATGTTAAATGGTTTAGTTGGTACCACTTTTTCATTGCGCCATAGGCTACCTATTCCGACTAATTGCACATCTGCAGGCAATGTCTTCAGCCCAGCTTTTAACACAGAAATGGTATTTTTACGTGGATGTCCTATCGCAATTGCAACACCATGTTTTTGTGCGTAACGAATAGCTTGTTGGAATTGGCGCTGTACATCAGCATATGTATTACTGTCATCCAAAAAAATATGGCGTTGTAGCGAGCGTACGCCTTGTGCTTTTGCAATATTATGCGCCACACTACGCCCTATGGTTCGACTATCCAAAAAGAACAAATGTTGCTCATGTAGCACCGTCATGAGTTTTGCCATTAGATCGGGATCAGATGTCGCCGCACTGCCCATATGATTGTTCATCCCAATTGCATAAGAAACAATTTCTTGGGCATGTTTGATATGTTGACGTACTTCTTCTTGTGTTAGTCCCAATGTTAATCCCCCCGCTTCAATTTTTTGATGGTTCAATGGTTGCATTGGCATATGAATAAGCACATCACGTCCCTGTTGTTTTGCTTGTTGGTTACGTTGACGCGCATAAGGTGCGGAAGGAATAATCGCAACAGAAATGTTTGTTGGCATAGCATAAATCTCAGCATCCTCTTTTTGATGATAGCCAATATCATCAATGACAATGGCTAACTTAGCTGGTTGCGCTACCACCAAGGGGGTTAAAAAGAGCGAAAAAATGACCGCGCTTATTTGCCATTTCGTCAGTAATGTTTTCATTTCAACCAGCCTATTGGGTTCACTGCTACGCCTTTACGACGGATTTCAAAATACAATGCAGACTGTGACTGCCCCCCACTCGTTCCAACTTCTGCAATTTTTTGTCCTGCTTTGACAAATTGTCCTTCTTTTACAACAACTGATTGATTGTAGCCATACAAACTCAAATCACTTTCACCATGCTTTACAATTACCATTAAGCCATAACCTTGTAACCAACTTGCTAAAATCACACGTCCATCAGCAATAGCTTTCACTGCTGACCCTGTATTCGCAGCGATCACCATGCCTTTCCAGCGCAGCTCCCCCATTTGACTCGAACCAAAACGATTTAAAATCTGCCCAACAACAGGATAAGCATATTGTTTATTCGGCTTACCTAACCCTGTCGTGTTTGCCATCAGTTGCTTTTCTTGTGCTGTTGGCTGATAAGGTTTTTGATTTTTCTTTTCTTCTGCTTGTTTTTTCTGCGCATAAGCTTCACGTTCACGTTGTTCTTGTAAACGCGCAGCTTGCTCAGCACGCTGAATCTCTTGGCGTAACGCATTTTCATTCGCTCGCAACGTTTCTAAACGTGTTTCATCTCGAGATAAATTTCGGTTAAGTTGGTTTAATGTAGATTGGCGTTCTTGTTGAACTTTTTGTAATGCTTCTTGTTGTTTTTTTTGTGTCGACAATTGCCGTTGCTGTGCTTTTTGCTGGATGAGAATCAGCTCCTTATCCTGTGCTAGCTGTGTTTGTGTCGCTTTTAACTCCTCAATTAATGCTAAACGGGCTTGATTCATATGGGAATAGTAGTGTTTCATTCGATCTACTTGCTTTGCTTCTTCAGAAAGCAAACGTTCTAATGCAGAAGGATGAGCAGCAGAACGATAAGCCGAATCAAGTTGTTTCGCAAGCTGCTGCTTTTGGGTTTTCTCTTGTTGTGCTAAACGCCGAATTTGTTTTTCTGTGACACTAATTTGTTGACTGATTTCTTTTAAGTCCAATTCAGTTTGACGCAACTGTCCAATCACATCATTAATTTCATTTTCTTGTGTTTTTAGGGTCGACTGGAGTTTTTGTTGCTCTTTTTTCTGAAGCGCAATTTTTTGTTCCTGTTGCTTAATTTCTTGCTGAAGTTTAGACAGATCATTTGCCTGCACCGTGACAGATAAACTGATACTGCCACTCAAAAGTGCAGTCAATATGTTACGTTTTTTGCCTTTACTGAATAAAACCCACATCACTAAACTTTCCTTCAAATTAAATCAATTTAACTATACCATTATTTACCCAAGTGCTCTAAAGCTAATTTTCATTTAAATTTTTGCGACAGATCAGAAAAGCACAGTATTTTCCTTTCAAAGCCACCTGTTTTTTGCTATAACTTGCCTATTATTTTTGATTAACATTTGAGGAGATTTTCTATGGAATTGGTCTTTATTCGTCACGGTTTCAGTGAGTGGAATGCCAAAAATTTATTCACAGGCTGGCGCGATGTGAACTTAACTGAGCGTGGTATCGAAGAAGCAAAATCAGCAGGTAAAAAATTACTTGAGGCAGGTTTTGAATTTGATATCGCCTTCACATCTGTGTTAACTCGTGCGATCAAAACGTGTAATATCGTGTTAGAAGAATCTAACCAACTTTGGATTCCCCAAGTGAAAAACTGGCGTTTAAATGAACGTCACTACGGCGCATTACAAGGCTTAGATAAAAAAGCAACTGCTGAACAATATGGTGATGAGCAAGTTCACATTTGGCGCCGTTCTTATGACATTTCTCCTCCAGATTTAGATCCACAAGATCCACATTCTGCACACAACGACCGCCGTTATGCACACTTACCAAGCGATGTTGTGCCAGATGCAGAAAACTTAAAAATTACCCTTGAGCGTGTATTACCATTCTGGGAAGACCAAATTGCACCCGCATTACTTTCTGGTAAACGTGTACTTGTCACGGCTCACGGTAACTCATTACGTGCACTTGCAAAACACATCGAAGGCATTTCTGATGCTGACATTATGGATTTAGAAATCCCAACGGGTCAGCCATTAGTGTACAAACTTGATGACAACTTAAAAGTAGTTAAAAAATACTACCTTTAATTACTAAACAAAAACGATAAAAAATCGGGGCAAATATCCCGATTTTTTTGTTTGGAAGAAAGAAAAAGTGCGGTCATTTTTACCGCACTTTTGATTTCACTAGAATGCATTATTTAGACTTTGATGTAACGCTTGTACTGAATACACTTCAGAATCTTCTAAATGCCCCACGCTTCCTGCTAATGCCTCTGCCCCTGCTAACGTCGTTTGTAAAAAGACTTTTTGTTGCAATGCACTACGACGAATAGCATGACCATCTGTGACAGTTTCCGCTAGGCCACTCACTGTATTAATCACCAATGCAATGTCACCATTTTTAATTGCATCGACGATATTTGGGCGACCTTCACGCACTTTATTGATGATTTGCACAGCCACACCATTGTCACGCAAGAATTTTGCGGTGCCTAGCGTCGCACATAAACCATAGCCCGCCTCTTGCAATTTACGTGCAATGGGTAACAAGCGAGGTTTATCCGCATCATTGACAGACAAGAACACTTTACCCGTTTTTGGAATACGTTCACCAGCGCCTAGCTGTGCTTTTAAGAAGGCTTCAGCAAAGGTTTTACCCACGCCCATGACTTCACCCGTTGAACGCATTTCAGGCCCTAATACAGTATCCACACCAGGGAACTTGATGAATGGGAACACCGCCTCTTTCACAGAATAGAAATGCGGAATGATTTCCCCTTGAATACCCTGTTCTTTCAAGCTCATACCCGCCATTACACGCGCTGCGATTTTTGCTAACGGACGACCAGTCGCTTTGCTCACAAATGGTACGGTACGGCTTGCACGCGGATTCACTTCTAATACATAAATCACACCATCTTGCACCGCAAATTGCACATTCATTAAGCCTTTCACGCCTAATGCAAACGCCATTTCTGCGGTTTGACGATGGATTTCATCTTGCACTTCTTGGCTTAATGAATACGGCGGTAATGAGCAAGCCGAGTCACCACTATGAATACCCGCTTGTTCGATATGTTGCATAATTCCGCCAATCACCACATTTTCGCCGTCGCAAATACAATCTACGTCCACTTCAATGGCATTATTTAAGAAATGATCGAGTAAGATTGGGCTGTCATTTGACACCGAAACCGCCTCACGCATATAACGATTTAATTCCTCAACGTTATACACAATTTGCATTGCACGACCACCCAATACATAAGACGGACGCACCACTAACGGATAGCCTACTTCCTCTGCCAATTTCACAGCTTCTTCTGCGTTACGAGCAGTGCGGTTAATTGGTTGTTTTAGGTTCAATTTGTAGAGAATTTGTTGGAAACGCTCACGATCTTCCGCCGCATCAATGCTGTCAGCTGACGTCCCGATAATATTCACACCGTTGGCGTGTAAATCATTCGCTAATTTTAATGGCGTTTGACCACCGTAATGCACAATCACACCATACGGTTTTTCTACATGGATAATTTCAAGCACATCTTCCAACGTTAATGGCTCAAAATACAGGCGATCTGAAGTGTCAAAGTCCGTTGAAACCGTCTCAGGATTACAGTTCACCATAATGGTTTCAAAGCCGCTTTCACGCAACGCTAATGAGGCATGAACACAGCAATAATCGAACTCAATCCCTTGACCAATACGGTTCGGACCACCGCCTAAAATCATAATTTTTTTCTTATCTGATGGACGGCTTTCACATTCTTCTTCATAGGTGGAATATAAATACGCCGTATCTGAGGTAAACTCGCCCGCACAGGTATCGACACGCTTATAAACGGGGTGTAAATTTAACGAAATTCGTTTATTTCTGACCGCACTTTCTGCAGATTTCGTCAACTGAGCAATACGTTTATCAGAGAAGCCTTTGCGTTTTAAACGACGTAATTCCGCATAATCCAACTCATCTAAATTGCGTTTTTCCAACGCTAATTCTTCCAACACTAAATCTTGAATTTGAATTAAGAACCAAGGGTCAATTTTGCTGTAATGATGCACTTCATCTAACGTGAATCCCGCACCAAAAGCATCTGCGACGTATAAAATACGTGTTGGTCCTGGGTTGCCCAATTCTTGACGAATTTTCTCAAGATCCTCCGACATTAAATTAAAGCCACAAATCCCAGTTTCTAAACCACGCAAGGCTTTTTGTAATGACTCTTGGAATGTACGCCCCATCGCCATCACTTCGCCCACTGATTTCATTTGAGTAGTCAAACGATCATCGGCTTTCGGGAATTTTTCAAAGGCAAAACGTGGCACTTTAGTCACCACATAGTCAATCGACGGTTCAAAAGAAGCTGGAATTAATCCGCCTGTAATATCATTACGCAATTCATTTAAGGTATAACCAACGGCTAATTTTGCTGCCACTTTGGCAATTGGGAAGCCTGTCGCTTTTGAAGCAAGCGCAGAAGAACGGCTTACACGCGGGTTCATTTCAATCACAATCATTTCGCCATTGGCTGGATTAATTGCAAATTGAACGTTTGAACCACCTGTATCTACACCGATTTCACGCAACACCGCAAGGCTGGCGTTACGCATAATTTGGTATTCTTTATCGGTTAACGTTTGTGCTGGCGCAACGGTAATTGAGTCGCCCGTATGCACGCCCATTGGGTCAAAGTTTTCAATCGAGCACACGATAATGCAGTTATCCGCTTTATCACGCACTACTTCCATTTCGTACTCTTTCCAACCCAATACCGATTGTTCGATTAATAATTCGTGAGTTGGCGATGCCTCAAAACCACGCTCACAAATGGCATAAAATTCATCTTTGTTATAGGCGATACCACCGCCAGAGCCGCCCATTGTAAAAGACGGACGAATTAAGGTCGGGAATCCGACTTCCGCTTGTGCCGCCCAAGCTTCATCAAAAGTATGACAAACAAAAGACTTTGGTGTGCTTAAGCCGATTTTTTCCATCGCTTCTTTAAAACGACCACGATCTTCCGCTTTATCAATGGCATCTTCAGTCGCACCAATCAACTCCACGTTGTATTTTTTCAACACGCCATTTTTTGATAAATCCAACGCACAGTTCAATGCTGTTTGACCACCCATTGTTGGCAAAATCGCATCTGGACGTTCTTTTTCGATGATTTTCTCAACCGTTCGCCACTCAATCGGCTCAATATAGGTCACATCCGCCATATTCGGATCGGTCATAATCGTTGCAGGATTTGAGTTCACTAAGACGACTTTATACCCTTCTTCACGCAACGCTTTACACGCCTGTGCACCCGAATAGTCAAATTCACACGCCTGCCCAATCACAATTGGGCCAGCGCCGATAATTAATATGGTGTTTATATCTGTACGTTTTGGCATTTTTGTTCTCTCTCTGTAAAACGATTAAAAATTTAACCGTACGTTTGTTTATTCTAAATCGATGAGTTGGTGTCTTCACTCGGCACAAAAAACTCACCTTTTCCCACCGCAATTACTTCACCACCGACATAAATGGTTTGAGCTTCATCAACACTGAGTGTTAAACGGTTTGGACGTTGGATTTCATCGCCTTGGGTAATTTTCCAGTTCAGTGGTGTTAAGCCATTTTTAATGCATAACCCACCTAAATTTGCAGCTGCAGATCCTGTACCAGGGTCTTCCACAACTGCGCCATTTGAACCAAAAAACAACCGCACTTTGGCTTGATTATGTTCTTCAAACCAAACATATAAAGCAGATTGTTGAACAAGTTGATGAAAAAGTGCGGTGTCAATTTGGCAAGTTTTAATGGCGAAAGCAGAATTGAGTTGGATAAGCAATTGCTGACTTCCCGTATTCACCCAAGCAATTTGAGCGATGTCAGCTGGCTGCAAACCCAATAATTCTGCATATAAAAGGGGATCATCCTTGATAGGTTGAATCTGAATATCCGTATTCAAACCAAAAATAATCTGATTTTGTTGATGATAAATCTCGACCAATCCTGCATCTGTTTGCAGTTCATAACGATCTGGTAAACCTAATTGGCGATGTAGCACAAACGCCGCGCCAATCGTAGGATGACCCGCAAAAGGCAATTCATAATCAGGGGTAAAAATTCGTAATTTTTTCACCGCACTTGACTGCTCAGCTTGATGTACAAATACCACTTCGGACAAATTAAATTGTCGTGCAATCAGCTGCATTTGCTGATCGTTTAAACCATCTGCCTGTGGAAAAACAGCCAACGGATTGCCACCAAAATGGCTTTCAGCAAAAACATTGACGAGATAATACGCATAAGGTGTTAACATCATTGAACCTCGAGTTTCAGATGCAAAGTGCGGTTATTATTTGATAAATTTTGCGTAGATAAGATGATTTTTTAATCCTCTACGCAAAGTTCTTTTTTATTAATGATGTGCAGCGTAAGTCGATAATTGACTTAAATTTGCTTTACGCATTTCGTTAATAAATTTATCAAATAAATACGACACATCGTTTGGACCTGGGCTGGCTTCTGGGTGTCCTTGGAAAGAAAACGCAGATTGGTCGGTCAACTCAATGCCTTGTACTGAATGATCAAACAAAGAGCGGTGTGTGACACGCACATTACTCGGTAAACTGGCTTCGTCCACTTCAAAACCATGGTTTTGGCTGGTGATTAAGACTTTTTGAGTATCTAAATCTTGTACTGGGTGGTTTGCACCGTGATGACCAAATGCCATTTTCTTGGTTTTCCCTCCTGCAGCTAAACCCAATAATTGGTGACCTAAACAGATACCAAAAATCGGCTTTTTCGATGCAAGTAAGGTTTTAATCGCAGAAATCGCATAATCGCAAGGTTCTGGATCGCCAGGGCCATTGGATAAGAAAATGCCGTCTGGGTTGAGTGCAAGCACTTGTTCTGCGGGGGTTTTCGCTGACACAACAGTGATTCGGCAACCACGTTCAGCTAACATTCTTAGAATATTGTGCTTTACACCAAAATCATAAGCCACAATATTAAATTCAGGCTGTTTTTGCTCAACAAAACCTTTGCCTAACTGCCATTCGCCTGATGTCCATGTAAACGTATCATGAGTGGTCACAGCTTGAGCCAAATCTTGGCCCGCCATTGAGCCAAAACTTTTTGCAAGCTCAAGGGCTTTTTTCTCATCAACTTCACCTGTCATAATACAACCCGCTTGTGCGCCTTTATCGCGTAAAATTCGAGTTAAACGACGAGTATCGATGTCTGCAATCGCCACAACATTATTATTTTGTAAGTAATCACTTAGGCTAAGCTCTGCGCGAAAATTACTGTGCAATAACGGCAAGTCACGAATAATTAATCCAGCTGCATACACATTATTTGATTCACAGTCTTCTTGATTAATTCCCGTATTGCCAATGTGAGGATAAGTTAATGTAACAATTTGCTTAAAATAAGATGGGTCAGTGAGGATTTCTTGGTAGCCAGTCATTGAGGTATTAAAAACAACTTCGCCAATGGTGTAACCTTTTACCCCAATGGATTTGCCATGGAAAATGCTACCATCAGCCAAGACAAGAATTGCTGGTTCAGACATAAAAAACTCCTAATTTGTTTTGGTTGAACACTTACGAATGTTCATTAACCACAACTTAGTAAAACTTATTTAAACCTGACCGCACTTGGCTAATGAGAAATAAAATAAGCCACTAAATCGTGTCTGAAAATCAACTTCTGATAAGAATTTCTCTAACTAGAAGTGAAACTCGGCAATTCTAATGGACAACGCGTAACTATTCAAGTTATTTTAGCAAACGTTTAAATGAATATTTATTCTTTATAATTGCATAAAAATACAAATTAATCCAACTTTTTTATGTACATAAAGTATTTTGTAGTTAATCATTAACTTGCTAAAATGAGGTGTCTTTTAATCTGACAGAGAATAGGTATGAAAAGAACAGCACTACTTAGCACACTTGTTTGTACTTCACTTTTATTAAGTGGCTGTGCCACTATTGATCAGCAAACGGGTGAACGCAAAGATCCGCTCGAAAAATTTAACCGCACTATGTGGGATTTTAACTACAACGTTGTTGATCCTTATGTCCTCAAACCTGTTGCAAAAGGTTGGAAAGAGTACGTACCAACGCCAGTTAAATCAGGTTTAACCAACGTGGCAAACAACTTAGATGAACCAGCAAGTTTCGTAAACCGTATGCTGTCTGGTGATTTTAAAAAGGCCATGGTGCACTTCAACCGTTTCTGGATTAACACAGTCTTTGGTATCGGCGGATTAATTGATGTAGCAAGCTATAGCGAACCGCTCAGAATCAAAGATAGTAGTCGCTTTGGTGATACTCTCGGTCGATACGGTATTGAAACTGGTTCTTATGTGATGTTACCGTTCTATGGTGCTGCAACCCCCCGCCAAGATATTGGTAACTTAGCCGATACTACATATCCTATGCTGTCTTTATTAGGCCCTTGGACTTTATTAAAATCGGGTGTTCAAATTATTGATGGACGTGCCAATGTATTAGATAAGGAAGCCTTATTAGAACAAGCACAAGACCCTTACATTACATTCCGTGAGGCATACTTTCAAAACTTAGAATACCGTATTAAAGATGGAAAAATAAGTGTACCCAAACAAGATCTGTCACAAGATATTTTAAATGAAATTGATTAATAGGAATAGAATATGGAAATGACCTCAACTCAACGTTTGATCTTAGCAAACCAATATAAATTAATGGGTTTACTAGACTGCGAGAATGCAAAAAAATATCAACGTTTAGAAGCTATCGTAAAGGGTGGTTTTGCTTTAGAACTCAAAGAACTCGATAAAGAATTTTCCGATTTATCAGAAAATGAATGCCAAATGGTCTTAAATACACTGGAAATGTATCATGCACTACAAGTTTCCTATAATAATTTAAGTGACAAATCCGCATTAAGTTCACATCGTTTACAATTTGCAGGTTACTGTGCTTTACGTGAGAAAAAATACCTTAACTATTTACGCTTTATTACGGGTATTGAGGGTAAATACCAAGACTTTATGCGTTGTGAACATGGTTGTGACTCACAAATACCGATGTGGGATAAATATACTCGTATGCTAGATGCTTGGCGTGCTTGCCCACATGGCTATCATTTAAGTATGACAGAAATTCAAAATATCTTAAATGCATAAAAAGATATTGCACTTCTAGAGAGAACATTGTTCTCTCTTTTTGTATCTAACTACGCCTAAAAGAGCAAAAAATTCCATCTCAAGTAAAAAAAGCATATACTGTTTTACATAACTTTCTCACCTAAGGAGTGCACATGAAACGCCTTTCTTTCATCTCTTTACTATGTTTAGCCAGTACAACTGTATATGCCAATAATCAACAAGTTGAAGAAGAATCACATGAACAAGAAAAACCCGTCTTCTATTGCAGTACAAACAATGAGAAACTGATTGAATTAAGTAAATATGGTGAAGTTTATATTTATCGTTTTGGTGCCGATCTCAACTCACCAGAACTCACTCTCGAAAATCATATTGAAGAAGTCATCAAACGAACACAAACTGAAAATGGTATTGAAGTAAAACGTTCATATGATCTAAAAAGTGGTCCTTATACATATAGCGTGTTTTCTAGCAATCCTAAAATCCCAGAAGAAAATGGAGTCGAAGTTTTTAAACATAAAAAGCGGATTGCTCGTGTTGAATGCTCAGGTGGAATACACATCTTTGAATAATTTATTATAAAAAAATAGGGCAGAAATAAATATTCTGCCTTATTTTTTAACTTAATCCCCTCTTTCATCTTTTCTTCATTATTTTTTGCTAAATAGCACGCTTATAATCCTACACACCATACCAATAACATAAAAATCCCATACCTTACTCATAAAACACA
>NZ_JBSIUM010000011.1:0-73153 GCF_054052285.1 Pasteurella sp. P03HT | reverse complement strand
CCATTCTTCAAAGGTTACCGTCCACAGTTCTATTTCCGTACAACTGACGTGACAGGTACAATTGAATTACCAGAAGGCGTAGAGATGGTAATGCCTGGTGATAACATCAAGATGACTGTAAGCTTGATTCACCCAATCGCGATGGACCAAGGTTTACGCTTTGCGATCCGTGAAGGTGGTCGTACAGTTGGTGCAGGTGTTGTAGCGAAAATTATCAAATAATTTCGTTTGACATTGACATATTGAAAAGAGGCGTACCCAAAAGGTACGCTTTTTTGTTCACAAACGCTCATCATCTCGCAAAATAAATAAAAAACGTATGTGTTATTATTACATACGTTTTTATCTAGCTATCGTTGCTACATGCAGGTTTTTAACTATAAAAATATCTTATTTTTATTTATACGAATGTATACATTAGCATTACTTTATCGCATGAGATAAGCGCTGATCTAATAGCCACATCATGGCTTCAGGGCTGTTAAAAACTGCATCCCATGTGTTATGTGGGTTACTATTGACAATGCCATTATCCCCTGCTTGTTGTACACTAAATTCAGTATATTTTACTTTCATTGATTTCACGTCATCTTTCAAAAGACGATAATTGATACGTGAACCTTCAACAGGTGATACTTTATCTTCAACACTGTGGAAAAACCACATTGGCACATTTTTTAACATCGCTAAACTTTCTGCTGTTCCCTGACGATCAATCCACTCTAACGTATTCGCTTCTCGTCCACTCATTAACAACGCCCCTGCAAAAAAGTGCGGTCGTTTTTGCAATAAATATAATCCACCTTCTGCACCACGAGATAAGCCAATAATATAAATACGTTGTTTATCAATCGCCGGGTGATTTGCTATTGCCTCATCAAGCATCTTAAAGACAAGTTGATGGCGATGATGGGTTTGCCAATGGATACCTTGCTTATCCGCAGGATCGAAGACTGTTGCATACTGTGGCGCTAAGACAAAACTCTCTTCGTATGGTAACGTAGCGATTGCGCCTTTGCTCGATAACAAGTGAGCCAAGTTATCCTGCCCCACTTGTCCTGAACCATGCAAAAAGAGAACTAATGGATAGGTTTTCCCTTTTTCTACTTTGGGTTTGTAAAAGCGATACAATAATCCTTCATCTGTAGTATTGAGCGTAACACGATGAGCAGAGAAATCATCGATATAACGTGTTTTAATGTGTGGTTTCGTCGCGTGTTGTGTGATTTCACTTGCTTGCAGCGTTTTGCCATTGGTTAATTTTAATAACCCTGTTTGTTTTATCCTATACACAAGCTTATCCTCATAAAATTCTGGCACACGATTAGCTTGTACTTTTTCAATATCGATCAACTGACCCATGTGATCTTTTGCTTTAAACTTCATGGGTTGATTATTTTCTACTCTTAATGAATAGAAGTCAGCGTTCTTATCACGCTCATCTAATTCAAGAATAACAAAACGCCCTGGTTTTGCTTGATGAGCTGTAGTCGGCTTATCATTCACATAGGCACTTAATAAAGTACGTGTTTGAGGCTCAGTTTGTTCAAGTGCGGTCTGAATTTGGTAGATTTGGCGTAAATCGGTACCCGAAAATACGTTATCTTCATACTCCAGTGCAATCCCTGTCACTTTAGCCCCCTTTTCTGTCACTTCGGCAAGCAGTGTCGCGTTGATGAATTGAGGATGTTGAGGAACATCGGGGATCTGTGCAGAAGCGGTACCGCACAATCCCACTGTCGCACAAGATAACATGAACATTTTTCTTAACATATTATGTCTCCACAAAAGAATAGCAACAAATCAAAGAGAGTGTTGCTATTCATGAATTCAGTTAATTACAGTTTTTTGCTTTGTACATTAACGTAAACGAGAATCATCGCTAATACACCAAGTGGTAAGAATAAGTCTGTAATCGAGCCATCACTCCCCCAAATTAAGTTTGCTAAAATAACGGTGCTTCCTCCAATTGCCCAAGCAATTGTAGTTGGTACAGACCAAACAATCATTTGTTTCTTCACATCATTGATCCCCATCATTCTGTTCACGACCCAGAATAAGCTATCGTTGAAGTAACCAAAGAATAATGATCCCATTGTGGCAGCCTGAGCAGCGAGCAGCATATTGACGCCTGGAATCTGCGCTAAAATGGGTGCCGAGATTGAGGCTGCAGTAATCATCGCGACAGTACCAGAACCTTGGATAAAACGAACTAAAGTAGAAACAATAAACGGAATTAAAATAGGCGAAATCGGTAATGCAGCCACTTGCTCTGCCAGCTCTTTACCTGCACCACTATCACGTAATACTGCCCCTAATGCCCCACCTGCACCCGTGACTAATAAAATAATCCCTGCTGTCTTCACGCCTTCTTCTAAATGTAATGCAGTGGTTGTTTTGTCGGCTTTTGGCAATAACGTATACACAGCCACTAACACACTAATGGCTAAAGCAATCATTGGATGACCAATAAAATTGAAGAATTGATATAGAGTATTTTCTGCCAATGTAGGATGATTTTTTGACATTAAACCTAAGATCGCTTTAATAAAAATTAAGCCAATTGGTAACAAAATAGGCAACAAGGATAGGCTTAAGCTCGGTAATGTTTTTTTCTCACGACTTTCAATGTAATCATCATATTTCTGTTTTAACTCTTCCTGAGTAAATACTTCTTGGTTAAAAGTTGGATATTTTTTATCTAGCCATTTTGCATACAACACAATCCCTACCACAGGGAGTACCGCCATCGCCATACCGACTAATAACATTGCTCCGACATCAATATTAAACAAACCTGCTACACCTAATGGACCTGGTGTAGGCGGAACAGTATGGTGAGTAACAACTAATCCACCTGCGAGTGCCACACCTAAGGTTAATAGCGAGCGTTTACCATTTTTTGCTAAGGCTTTGGCAACGGGATAGAGAATCACAAATGCAGAATCAACGAAAATAGGAATACTGACAATATAACCAGTAATGGCTAATGCCCATTCTTCTTTTTTCTTGCCTAAGAATTTAATAAAGCTGTATGCCATTTTTTCTGCTGCACCCGATACTTCGAGGATACTTCCCATCATTACGCCAAGACCGATGACAATCCCGATACCACCTAATGTGCCTCCAAAACCTTTAGTGATTGCACTCAATGTATTATCAACACTCATGCCTCCCACTAAACCTGCGATGGCGGCAGCAATTAACATCGCAATAAACGCATGTACACGCGTTCTTAATACTAAAAACACCAATACGAATACTGCTATTAATAACCCAATAATTGGAGTAGGTAATCCGAACATAACGCCTCCTGTTACATATCACATTGAATGAATTGTTGAATCACATCAGCAAAGTTTTGATCCGCTGTAAAACCTAAACTCAATGCTTGTGAACAATGAATCGCAGCAGGCCAACTCGCCACGATATGATTAATGTTTTCATCAAACTCAAATTTCACATATTGCAGAATCTGTTCTCCTTTGACTTTCACGAGATCAGCAAGCATTTGTTCAACGCTAACTGTAAAACCAGGTAGGTTAATCACATGCCAATCACGAGCAGGTAAGGCAGGTAGTTGCAGTGCATGAATGAAGTTATTGACAACCGTATTTGGACTTGAAAGCCATAGATTCAGTTTTTTTGACACTGGGCAAATTGCTTCTGTTTGATGTAACGGCTCACGAATAATGCTACTAACAAAAGAAGAAGCCGCTTTGTTAGGTTTACCTGGACGAATACAAATTGTAGGTAAGCGCAATACGATGCCATCGACAAATCCCTTACGACTATAGTCATTGATCAACAATTCACACATCGCTTTTTGAGCACCATATGTAGATTGTGGCGTCACGGCAGTATGATCTTGAATTACATCAGGTAACATTCCACCATATACTGCTAAAGAACTACTAAAAATAAAACGAATGTGAGGATTTTGACGACGACAAACCTCTAATAAATGACGTGTCGCAAGAAAGTTGATTTCATAGCCTAAATCAGGATCTTGTTCCGCATGACTACTCACAATTGCGGCTAAATGAAATACTGCATCTGTACGATGATCAATAATGGTGTCTAATCCCTCAGGCTGACGAAGGTCCATTTCATAACAACGTACTCTGGGATCATGATTAGGGGCATGTGGCTTCACAACATCTATTAAAATCAGCTCTTCAAGCATGATATGCGTGTGGGACAATAATGCTTTCGCTAAACGTTGTCCAAGAAAACCTTGTCCACCTGTAATGACGATTTTCATCCTTTTTCTCCTCGATTTCCAACCGCACTTTTGCTGCCTTTTTGTGCGTTTTTACTGTTTTTGACGTAGAAAACGCCCTACCCATTCACCGCAGGGCATTTTCTATTCATGTATACGATGTGATAATTAACTATGCATTAAGCAAGAAAACGACCAATTACTTGTCCCCCCACTAACACCCAAGTCATTAAGAGAGAGGTGAAAAATACCCCTAAATAAATGTAACCCGTTTTTAAATAGCACCAATGGTTAATCAAGGTAAACACAATGAACTGAGGAATAATGACCGCTAACATCATCATCCAACGTCCACCAAATTGTGATAACCCTACACGATCAAAACCAGGACCTACTTGCATAAAATCAGGCACAAAATGGAAGAGCCACAGTATCACTAAGCCAGCTGTAGCGAAGATGATCGTTTTAATGCTCCACGTAACGAAAGTAGAGAGAAAAGACGAAGACAGTTTTTGTTTCATTTGGACAGAGACAATCAGCCCATTAAAGATGAAGAAAAAGGCTAAAATAGGTAACCAATAAACAAAGAACAAATTAAAGCGTTCTGCTGTTAATGGTTTTAATAATGGCCATAAGAAACGTAATTCTACGTTCAAATATTGATAAATGAGGCTAGTGAATAAGTACAAACCTAACACCAAAATCACACTTAATAATAAGTGGCGAGCAATCACTTGTCTGGTCGAGAGAACAGAAGAATTACTCGTCACGCCAAATTCTGCAAGCGAAATCGGTACCGTTCTTTTCCATAAACTAAATAGTATTAGCCCAACAAGCCCACTCACGACTAACCACAAGATGATCCCATTACCCATTTCTAGTGGCATAAAACTCACTTTTGATGCAATAGGTTCATTTGCTCCTCCCCATTGAGTAAACAATGGATAAAGCAATATCGTCAAGACAATGTTCACGACTGCAAATACCCACCATTGTTTATCTGAAACTGCTGTTTTTTCTGTCACTGCTTGACGTGCAGCAGCAAAATATGTGGTATTTAGTAAGCCACTTGCAAAAAAGAGCGCGGCGATCAATGCGGAAGCTAACGCAAATAAACCAGAAAATTCTTTATACCAGTAAGTTTGCATGTCTGGATCAATCCAATCGGCACCCTTTTCACCGTCTTGCAATGCTTGATTAAACCATAAAATTGCTTCTTTATTACTGTCTGCCGCAATCATCACACCAAGGTGTGTCCCATCAACCATTGCCGCACGACGCGCTGAACCATCGTTAAAATCACCATAGGTATGGTCCCATTTTAACGTTTCTTGTTCCCCCAATCCGAACGCAGCCAAACGCTTAGGATGAGTGACCAGCTCTTTAACAGGGAATGTTCTTTCACGATAACCACCGATTTCTTCATAGCGTCCTTGTGTTAATAAGTAATTATGTAATGTCATATCACCACCATTACTACTGAGTCCATTCACTGCCTTATGATCAGGATTCATTTTTGCCACGCGAATGGCATTCAACGCACCAGTTGAGTGACCAAATACACCTAGGCGAGTTTTATCAACGAAAGGTAAGGATTTTAAATAGTGATAACCATTATTTGCACCACTCATATTTTTATTTGAAGCGGGCAATTTAGTTGAGTAACCATGACCAAAATGATCAATTGCTAACACAACGAATCCACGCTTTGCCAGTTCCAACGCACCGAATGTGCTGGTGGCTTCTTTATCGCTTTGGTAGCCATGTAACGCTAAGAGACCCGCTTTTGGCGTCTCTGCTGTCGCAGACACTGGGCGATATAACTTCGCGACCATAGGTTGCATTTCTTCCGTCATAAAACTGACAGAGCTCACTTCAATACGACCAAAATCACGATCAATGGATGACGCTAAGTATGCCGCCAAGAAAGTGAATAAAAGGAATACACTTCCCCAGACATAATGTTTTGTTACGTTCATATCAAACTTCCTCTGCAAGTACAGTGACTTGTGCACTATCAATACCTTTGACCAATAAAGGCATCGCTAATACGCGTTGCAAGCCTTCTTTGTTCACCTGAGACAACTTCATATCTTCAATAATGCAAATAAAGTGTGTCTTATACATGCCCAACATCACTTGATGTGCCTCCACACCATGTTCCGCATTAGCTGGCGAAGCAAGCGAAATAAAATCAAAACCAATCGCTTTTAAATGACTCGCCTGATCAATTAAATATTTTGCCGCTTGAATGCTAACTGCACCGCCCTCTGCAGCGTACTGTTGTGGATGCGTTGATCTAAGCCGTTCCAGTCCTGTACGGATGAGTAAGCAATCAGCCTGTTGGATTTCAGTTAAATGAGGTGCCAGATCCTCTGGCTCAATTAATGAGCCAGGCAGCTTCGGAACATCAATCAATAGCGGCTTTTCATAAATAAATTGAGTTAAAGGCAATTCGGTAATGGACAGCCCATTGGGATTAAAATGCTTAGGCGCATCAAAGTGTGTACCAAAGTGGTTAAATAAATGTACCATTGCGCTGTTATAGGCATCGCCTTGCGCAATACTTGTGCAAATATCATAAGTCAGTGTTGGTTCACCAGGAAATCCTGGATCCTGTACATCTAATGGGTAAGACAATAATTGATAACGCATATTTCCCCCTATCTTATTGATCTCGATAAGGTTTAAACCAATCTAAACCCGCTACGGTTTCAATTCTTGGTTTATATTCACACCCTACAAATCCTTGATAACCAATTTGATCTAATTTATCAAAAAGATATGGATAGTTAATTTCCCCTTCATCAGGTTCATGACGATCTGGGACTGAAGCAATTTGAATATGTGCAATCTTGTCTTTTAGTTGATCCGTTAAGCGTGATAAATTGCCATCCACATTTTGTGCATGAAAGTAATCAAGCTGAATGAATACATTCTCTCTGTCTACTAACTCCACGATTTCCAATGTATCAAACTGGCTTTTTAACAAGTAGTTTGGCTTAACTTGTGGACTCAAGGCTTCTAATAAAATATTGATCCCATGTGGCTTAAATTTTTCTGCGGCATAACGAATATTCTTAACGAAGGTGTGTTTATAACGTTCTCGATCTTCTCCTTCGGGTACCACTGCTGCCATAATATGTACACTTGGGCACCCTAGTGCCAACGCATACTCTAAGGCCAAATCAATATCTCGGTGGCTATCTGCTTCGCGGTTTGGGATAGCCGACACGCCCCATTCCCCTTCATCAACATTGCCCGCTGCTGTATTAAATAACACTTGTTTGAGCCCATATTGGTCTAATTTTTCTTTTAGAACCGTGGCGGGATAATCATAAGGCCACAAGTATTCAACATATTTGAATCCTGCTTTAGCCGCAGCTTCAAAGCGGTCTAAAAAAGGCACTTCAGTGAACATCATAGTTAAATTTGCTGCAAATTTTGGCATCTTACTTTCCTCTATTTTCGAGATCCGCGACTTCACTCTCGGTGAGATAACGAATGTTTTGTCCTTGCAAAAGAAAATACAACTTCGCCGTTTCTTCTAGCTCTTCAGTATTATCCACTGCGTCCACTAAATCACTACCTGTCACCACTACACCGTGATTTGCCAACAAAAATGCTTTACCAGATAAGGCGCGTTCACTCAATTCACGCGCAATATGGCTATCTCCAGGTCGGTAATAAGGAATAACGGGTAGTTTCCCTACACGCATGACGTAATAAGGCGTAAACGCTTGGATCGCATTATCTGGGTCTAGCCCTTTAAGGCAGGATAACGCCGTTAAATAAGTGGAGTGCAAGTGGACAATTGCATGACAGTCAGGGTTCTTTTTATACATCGCAAGATGGAAAACGGATTCTTTCGACGGTTTTTTACCAGATAACAATGTTCCGTTCATATCAATCACCGATAAACTGTCTGCCTCTAAACGCCCTAACGATGAGCCTGTAGGGGTGACTAAAATACGTTTAGCATCAAGACGAACAGATAAATTACCAGCCCCTCCAACAGTGTAACCTCGCTCGAATAACGAACGTGCTAAGTTCACCATTTCAATTTTTTGTTCAAGCTCTGTCATATAAACATTCCTTGTGCAACAGCAAAAAAGTCTTCTGTACCAAAATTACCAGACTTCAACGCTAAGAAAACATCTTCATCAAGCGCTTTTAACCAAGGTACCCCTGGAGCAATTTGCTTACCAATATGAAAACCAGTAAAGCCTAATTGTTGCACCACAATACTCGAGGTTTCGCCACCTGCTGTAATAAAATTCACAACACCAGCCTCTTTGAGCTTTTGGGCTAATTGTGCAAACGTATTTTCAATTGCTTGACTGGCTTGCTCTGCACCAAATTCCGCTTGAATTTGTTTCAATTTAGTCGGTGAAACGGTCGCATAGACCATCGGTGCCAAATCATGATGTAAGTTGGTGATAACCCAACGCGCCAACTCATCTGCATATTGTGGATGGGTCAGACTTTGTGCGACATCCAAGTAAAAGTGCGGTGCTTTTTCTGCATAATTTGCCACTTGCTTATTGGTCATCACAGAACACGAACCTGATAACACGACCGTTTTTGCACGGGTCGGCAATAAGGCATTTTCGCCTTTTTTGCCTCCACTCAAACGCGCTGCCATATACGCCGCTAATCCTGAACCCCCGGTCACTAATTTGAAATCGGCAACCGCTTCAGCCAAAATCGCCAGCTGGGAATTGTCTACGGAGTCCACAACCGCATAACGAAAACCCTGTTGCTTCAATGCGGCAAAGCGTGCTTTCACATATTCAGGTCCTTTTACTAAATCTGAATAGCCAACTAAACCCGTTTTACCACGTGCTTGTTTATCCATTAAACGAACCAAATTTGCATCCGTCATTGGTGTAATTGGATGATTCTGCATCCCTGACTCATTCAATAACACATTACCTACGAACAAATATCCATTAAAAATGGTACGACTATTGATAGGCAAAGCAGGACAAATAATCGTGAAATCATCTTGCAATGCGTCTAACAACGCATCTGTCACAGGACCAATATTGCCTTTCGCTGTACTGTCAAACGTCGAACAATATTTAAAATAAAATTGCTTACCACCACTTTTTTGCAACCATTTTAATGCTTGTAAAGATTGCTCAATCGCCTCTGTCGCGGGGTTAGAGCGAGACTTTAAACTGATAACAATGGCATCCACATCACTTTTTAACGTCATCTGCGGTACGCCATTCATCTGAATGGTTTTCAGCCCATTCTCCACTAAGAAACTCGCGATATCGCTCGCCCCTGTAAAGTCATCTGCAATCACACCTAACATTACGCTTCTCCTTTTTTACTTGGTAAATCAATCCCATTAAAAATCTTGATCACCGCACTGTCATCTTCTTTGCCATAGCCAGCATTACTGGCTGCGGTAAACATATTGAAAGCCGTACTTGCAAGTGGAAGCGGGAATTTAAGCGATTTGGCGGTGTCGGTAACTAATCCTAAATCTTTTACAAAGATATCCACCATGGATAACGGGGTATAATCGCCTTCTACAACATGTTTCATACGGTTTTCAAACATCCATGAATTACCTGCTGCATGCGTAACAACGTCATACATTAAATCGAGGGGAATCCCCGCTCGAGCTGCCAGTGCCATCGCTTCAGCGCCTGCTGCAATATGTACGCCCGCCAATAATTGATGCACAATTTTGACGGTGGCACCTAACCCAATTTCTTCACCAATGTTGTACACCTTACCCGCAACAGCATCGAGTACAGGCTGTAACTTCGTAAAAGCTTGTCGAGGTCCTGCCGCCATGACGGTCATTTGACCTGCCGCGGCTTTTGCTGCACCACCAGACACCGGTGCATCTAACATGAGTAACCCCAATGATGTTAATTTTTGTGAAATTTGTTGAGCATCTTGTGCAGAAATGGTAGAAGAAACCATCACGACTGTACCAGGTCGTAGATGTGCTGCCAGTCCGTTTTCACCGAATAAAACAGCGTTGACTTGTTGAGCATTCACAACCAATAGCACGACCGCATCTAACGCTTGAGCAAATTCAACCGCACTTTGGGCGACCCCTGTGGCTCCCTCGGCTTTAAGCTTGTCTAGTACTGTCGGATTAAGATCGGCGCCGTATGTCTTCAATCCCGCACGAATACAAGATTGTGCAGCCCCCATGCCCATTGCTCCTAACCCAATGACCGCGACTGAAAAAGGTTGACTCATAAATTCCTCCACTTATTTTTTGAACGGATAGCCTGTTATGTTTTATATTGCCTACTTTTAACAAATAAATCTGCGATCCAGATCTCAAAAATTAACAAATAAATGTTAATTTTTGTTAAATAAATATAGATATCCGTTTAGCTCGTGAAATTTTTATACAAAATAATGAAATCGGCGTATAATTTGACGAGTATTTAAAGGAATGGATGTAAAATAATGTTAATCCCTGCCGAACGTCAGAAAAAAATTCTTAACTTAATTCATCAACAAGGCATCATGCGAATTACACATTTAGTCGACATTATGGGCGTTTCCCATATGACTATTCGCCGTGATATTCAAAAACTAGAAGAAAAAGGAAAAGTGGTTTCCGTATCAGGCGGAGTGCAACTTTTAGAGCGTTTAGTGTCTGAACCCACACGTGATGACAAATCACTGCTTTTCCACCAACAAAAAGCCTCTATTGGTCTTGCTGCTGCTGAGCGTATTCCTACTCACGCAACGATCTACTTAGATGCAGGAACCACAACGTTAGAAATTGCAAAGCAAATTGCAGAACGAGACGATTTGTTAATTATTACTAATGATTTTGGAATTGTTGATTTTCTTATCGCGAATGGTCGTTGTGATCTGATTCATACAGGAGGGCGAGTCTGCAAAGAAAACCGTTCTTCTGTCGGCGAACTTTCTGCACAGTTCTTACGTAATATTTCCATTGATATGGCATTTATCTCAACATCATCTTGGAATTTACAGGGTTTAACTACACCAGATGAAAATAAATTACCTGTAAAACGCGCCATTGTCCAAGCTAGCCAACGTAATGTTTTGGTCACTGACTCATCAAAATATGGCAAAGTCGCCACATTCTTGCTTTATCCATTAGACGTGTTTGATCAAATTATTTGTGATAAATCATTGTTAATTAATGCACAAGAAAAAATCAATGAAATGGATATTGAACTCTTACTTGTCTAAAAATGCGATCAACCTGACAACAAGTTGACCGCAATGCTCAAGTGTCAATTCTCTTATTTCTTCGGTAATGCCGCTAACAGTTTGGTTAATAATGCCCAATAGGTTTGTACCGCAGGAATATGGACTTTTTCATCAGGAGAATGCGCGTTACGAATCGTTGGCCCAATCGACACCATATCGATATTTGGATAAATTTTCTTCAACAATCCACACTCTAGTCCCGCATGAATCACTTTTACCACGGGTTCATAGCCTAAAACATCGGCATACACTTTCTCTGTTAAGGTCACAATAGGAGCATCATTATGTGGTTCCCAACCAGGATAATAGCCACTCAGTTCAACTTCAGCACCGACTAACGACACTAATGATTTGAGTAAACTGCCAATATAACGATTGCCACTGTGGATCAATGAGCGAATCAAAATCGTCCCTTTGATATGCGTTTCTTCAGTACGTAACACACCAATACTTAATGAGCTTTCAACCACATTGTCCAGTACATCACTCTGACGAATCACCCCATTTGGTAACACGTTAAATAAATGAATCGCTTTATGTGTTGTGACTTGTGAGAACACCGTATCGGCTTTTTCAACTGGCTGCAAAGTAAAAGTCAAGTTTGGTTCAACATGAGCCAACTCATGTTTGAGTAACATTTCAAAATCCTGTACCGCACTTTTCAGAGTGGCTAGCCCTTCGTTAAATGCTAAAGTTGCAAAAGCTTCTCGTGGTATTGCATTGCGCACCGATCCACCACGAATGTCACTTAATGCAAACTGAAATTGTGGCTCATCTTGTGTCAATTTCGCTAAAAAACGAGCAAGGACTTTAATTGCATTTGCTCGTCCAGTATGAATATCACCACCTGAATGACCACCCGACAAGCCTTTTAAGACAAGTTGGTAACTGTGCTCAAATGTATTTAATTTACGCTCAATTTCCAGCGAAATATTGGCATTCTCTCCACCCGCACAACCAATATAAATTTCACCATTTTCTTCAGTATCCGTATTGATCATCACTTCACTTTGTAACCAATTTGGACGTAAACCAACCGCACCTTCCATGCCAGCTTCTTCGGTCATCGTTAGCAATACTTCAAGCGGAGGGTGCGCTAACTCATCGCTATCTAATACCGCGAGAGCCGATGCCATCCCGATACCGTTGTCCGCCCCGAGTGTTGTCCCTTTTGCTTTTACCCATTCGCCATCAATATAAGGTTGGATTGGATCTTTTGCGAAATCGTGAACCGTGCCTTCATTTGCTTGTGGCACCATATCTAAGTGAGCTTGTAATGCGACGGGGATGTGGTTTTCCATTCCTGCTGTTGCAGGTTTACGAATCAGGATATTACCGACTTCATCACGTTCTGCATAAAACCCCTTTCCTTTTGCCCAAAGCACAATGAATTGTGCAAGTTGTTCTTCTTTATAAGATGGGTGTGGAATAGCACAAATTTGGGCAAACCATTTCCACAATAGTTTCGGTGCTAATGATTGAATTTCAGACATAATTCCTCCTATCGTAAAGCCTGTTATTGTTATTTTATCGCTAAAAAAGTGAAAAAAATCGGCGAAATTATAGCATAAAAGGCCATTTCAGGTTATCCTAACGCAATTTTATTTTCTGGGCAAAATTGCCCCTTCATTTTCAAAAAAGGTGTGTTTATGAGCGAAAAGTATGTCGTGACGTGGGATATGTTCCAGATGCACGCACGCAAATTATCAGAGCGTTTACTACCCGCTTCTCAATGGAAAGGGATTATCGCCGTCAGCCGTGGTGGTTTATTTCCTGCGGCAGTCTTAGCGCGTGAATTAGGTATTCGTCACGTTGAAACTGTGTGTATCGCAAGCTACCACGATCACGTTGAACAAGGTGAATTAAAAGTATTACACCGCGCAGAAGGTGATGGTGAAGGCTTTATCGTGGTGGATGATTTAGTGGATACGGGCAATACGGCACGTGCAATTCGTGAAATGTATCCAAAAGCAAAATTCGTGACTGTTTTCGCTAAACCTGCGGGTGCACCATTAGTGGATGACTATGTCATTGATATTCCACAAAATACGTGGATTGAACAACCTTGGGACTTAGGTTTAACGTTCGTACCGCCGTTGGCAAGAAAATAATCCAACGTTAAATTTTAAACATAAAAAATGCGAGTTAAATACTCGCATTTTTGTTATCTGCTATTCAGATTATTGGTTAAATTTTGCTGTTAACACATCAAGTAATTGATCTTTCGCGATCATTTCTTTTTCACCTGAACGACGATTTTTATATTCGATCTCGCCTTTCTCAAGGTTTTTCTCGCCAATCACGATCATATGTGGCACACCAATCAATTCCATATCCGCAAACATCACACCTGGACGCTCTTTACGGTCATCAAAGATCACTTCCACGCCTTGTGCCGTTAAAGTGCGGTATAATTTTTCGGCAAATTGTTGCACGCTTTCTGATTTGTGCATATTCATTGGCACGATTGCCACTTTGAATGGGGCAATATTTTCTGGCCAAATAATACCGCGCTCATCGTGATGCTGTTCGATTGCTGCTGCGATCACACGTGTGACACCAATACCATAACACCCCATAATCATTGTTTGCGGACGACCATCTTCACCTTGTACCGTGGCATTCATCGCGGCTGAATATTTAGTCCCTAATTGGAAAATATGACCGACTTCGATACCACGTTTGATTTGTAGCACACCTTTACCGTCTGGACTTGGATCGCCTTCCACTACATTACGTAAATCTGCAATTTGTGGCACTGGCAAATCACGCTCCCAGTTAATTCCAAAATAATGTTTGCCATCTTGGTTTGCCCCTGCAGAGAAGTTATCCATATTCGCAACAGTGCGATCTGCAATCACTGGCATTGGTAAATGAATTGGACCTAAAGAACCAGTACCCGCACCGACTACCGCACGAATTTCTTCATCTGTTGCAAATTGTAATGGGCTTGCAACGATATCCACTTTTTCAGCTTTGATTTCGTTTAACTCGTGATCACCACGCACTAATAACGCCACTAATTTGTGACCGCTTTCTTCCGTTGCGTGAACTACTAAGGTTTTCACGGTTTTTTCAATTGGTTGATTAAATTGTTCAACTAATTCTGCAATCGTTTTTGCATTTGGGGTATCGACTAAACGTAATTCTTCTGTTGCCGAACCACGTTCACCTAATGCAACTGCTTCAGCTAATTCAATGTTTGCTGCGAAATCTGACTCTGTTGAAAATACCACATCATCTTCACCGCTTTGCGCTAACACTTGGAATTCATGTGATGCGCTACCACCGATTGAACCCGTATCCGCTTGTACCGCACGGAAATCTAAACCTAATCGGTTAAAAATATTTGAATAAGTTTGATACATCACATCATAAGTGTGTTGTAAACATTCGTGTGACGTATGAAAAGAATACGCATCTTTCATCACAAACTCACGAGAACGCATTACGCCGAAACGTGGACGAACTTCATCACGGAATTTGGTTTGAATATGATATAAATTTAATGGAAGTTGCTTATAAGAACTCAATTCACGACGCACTAAATCGGTAATCACTTCTTCGTTAGTTGGCCCAATCACGAAATCACGATCACCACGATCTTTAAAGCGTAGCAATTCAGGACCATACTCTTCCCAACGACCAGACTCTTGCCAAAGTTCTGCAGGTTGAGTCACCGCCATTTTCACTTCTAATGCACCGCTTTTATCCATTTCTTGACGGATAATGTTTTCCACTTTGTTCAACACACGCAAACCAGTCGGCAACCAAGTATAAAGCCCTGATGCTAACGGACGAATCATCCCCGCACGCAACATTAATTGATGGCTAACAATACTCGCCTCCGCTGGCGTTTCTTTTAAGGTTGAGAATAAATATTGACTTGTACGCATTGATATACCTGTTAAGTTTTAAAAACGGTTTATAAAGAGAAAAAATTGCTGATTAGTTTATCACTGAGTGCGCGTTGGACAAAGTATTACACACGATTTTGTTGGAAATTGATCATAAGAACAATAGGCGCCTGACAGACTCGTCTTGTTCACGTAAAGAATAGGCGCGAGATCAAAAAACTGATAAAAAATAAACTTATTAGATTAAATATCAATCAATTACGACTTTCTTAGCGATTATTTGGTCGCTAAAATATCGCCTGTTTTTCTGGCAAGCATTTTATTGCTGAAAAAACATTCCAAAATAAACATGATATTAATAAAAAATACCCTAAATAATAAATCTCAGGAGTACATAATGAAATCTAAAAAACAATACTCTCAACTTAATCACACCCAAACATTAAAATATTTATTATTCAGTGCTTTTTTTGCTCTGCCTTTTGCCGCAAATGTTCATGCTGAAGAAATTGAAATAGAGGTCAGTGACACAGATATAGCTCGCAACCATACAGAAATCACCGCAGAATTAGTTGGGACAACAGGTCAAAATGAGAAAGTACCCGCTATCAATCCTGCTGATGTGACCCCAACGCTCCCTCATTCCGCGATCATTATGCCACCAGTCTCAAACTCAAATACGACCTCAGTCACTCCCACGGACAGTACCAATACTCCGTCCGTACCAGCTATCAAGCCAAGCTATGAGGATCTCGTTTTTGCTGCAATCACTAGCCCATCGGCTTATGTGCAAATGCCACGTGCGAACTTGGAATTAGCCTATGCCGTTGCGGATGCAACCACAACATTACATCCAACTCACTTACCTACACAAAAAGGGCTCTGGAGTAAATTTATTAGTAAAAATCTCTCATTAAACGGCAAAAACGCATTCGAACTCAAACAACAATTGGATCTGATTCAAGTCGGTTATCATTTCCCGCGTTATCAGGTTGGTGATATCTCACATGAATCAGGCGTGTATATTGCAACAGGTTCCGCAAAACAAGATTTCTTTGATCGCTTTACACACCGTTATCATGGTAAAACTGCATACGAACACATTAGCGCTGGGAAAACGAAAACGAATATGCTCGGTTTGTATTACAACACCTATTGGAAAAATCAGGCCTATTTCAACGTACTGGCACAAGTTGCACAATTCAAAAACCACTATAAGCCAACTGCTCAAGCCCATTTATCACAAAAAGGGCTCAACGCATTGTTGTCGTTAACCAGTGGAAAAGTCTTTCATTTCCACAATGCGTGGTCTGTTGAACCACATGCGCAGCTTGTCTCACAAGTACTGCGTTTAAACGCTTTACAACAGGCTTGGGTGAATATCCAAGCGGATAAAAGCTATGGTGTTCGTGGTAAAATTGGAACTAAGTTAACACATCATCATGCTCGTCATACCCTGACGTTATCTGCTAATGTCTGGCAAGATTTTGTCGCAAATAACTCTGTTCAAATCGATAAATTAAACTATCGTGAGCACTATGCAAAAACTTGGGCGGAAGTGGGCATTCAAGCAGAAGTCAAAGTAAATCCTAATTTTGCCATCTACGGCGGATTCCACAAAGAATATCGTTTAAGCCAAGCAAAACGTCATGCCTATAACAGCAATGTAGGGTTAGCAATTACTTGGTAATATCCAAATCATAAAATAAAAAAGCGCGTTATTGATTACCCATAACGCGCTTTTCCCCAATACCTTAATAGTATGTCTTCAATAACTGGACATACCTCGCATAAACTTGCTCATATTGCACCGCACTTCTTGAGTTTGGTTGAACAACCGATTGTGCATCAATCTGGACAAAGTTTTGGCATAACGCTGTTAACTCTCCTTCACCATTTGCCCACATCGCTTGGATTGCACCGCCAAGTGCGGCAGCCTCTTCCTCTTTCAAACAGACCACTTCAGTGTTCATGATATCCGCGATCATTTGTCGCCAAACCGCACTTTTCGCCCCCCCACCAATTAAGCGGATTTGTGATGTTGATAAGCCTGCCTGACGAAATAAATCTAAACCATAGCGTAAAGTAAAACTGGCTGCTTCCATCATCGCACGACATAAATTCGCTTGGGTGAAATTAGCCGCATCTACCCCTAAAATACTGGCTTTGGCCTGTGGTAACGGTGGGACACGTTCCCCGTTGAAAAAAGGTAGAATCGTAATACCTTCTGCGCCAATGGGGCTTTGCTGGATTAATTCGTTAAACTTCGCGACATCAATTTGCAATAAATCCATCAAGTTTTTATTGGCGGAAGTCATATTCATCACGCACACTAACGGTAACCAGCCCCCAGTACTTGAACAGAAATTGGCAATTTCCATCGGCAAGTTCAACAATGGCTTATCCGTATAAGCATAAAGCGTACCCGATGTGCCAAGACTCATGGTGACGATACCTTGCTGAATATTGCCCGTGCCGATTGCCCCCATCATATTATCGCCACCACCAGTTGAAACAATAACGTTTTCGGACAAGCCTAATAGCGTGGCAATTTCAGGGCGAACTTTGCCTATTTTTTGTTGCGCAGAACATAATGGTGGCAACACTTTTTGTGGATCTAATTCTGGGGCGAGCAAAGCAAATACCTCAAGTTGCCATTCGCGTTTCACCACATCAAAATACCCCGTACCTGAGGCATCACCATATTCCATACAAAAATTGCCCGTAAGCCAATAGTTGAGGTAATCGTGAGGCAACATAATTTTGGCAATGCGTTGATATTGTTCTGGATAATGTTTTTTAAACCACAGAATCTTTGACGCCGTATACCCTGTTTGAATCATAATACCGAGTTTTGCGAAAGCCTGTTCTTGCCCGCCTAATAACGCAATACATTCGTCATTTTCCGCTGCTGTTTCGGTATCACACCAAAGTTTAGCGTTGTATAACGGCTGATCGTGCTCATCTAACATCACTAACCCGTGCTGTTGCCCTGAAATGCCAATGCCTTTAATTAAGTGCGGGTCAATGTTGGCAACGTTTATCGCCTGTTTAAAAGCCGTCAATAATGCCTCTGTCCACCATTGTGGTTGCTGTTCACGGCGACCATCCGTATTTTCAATAAGTTGATGGGGCGCATAGCCTATCCCAATGACCTTGTTCTGACGGCTATCGACTACAATGACTTTCGTTCCCTGCGTCCCACAATCAATACCGATATACATAATTCACCCCTCAATCCTTACTTCTGATTTGCGATAAAGCTTTGTAACTTTTCATAACTTACTGCGCCACCTGTTGCCGAAATAGAAAACAAATTGAAATACGCTAATCCGTGACCGAGTCTTAAAACTTCTTGTAACGGCAAGTCATGATGCAAACCATATAGGACTCCTGTGCAAAACGCATCGCCTGCGCCAAGAGTGCTCACAATCTGTTTCTTTTCTACCCAATAAGAAGGTACTGCAATTTTTTCGCCTTGTTTATTGGTAGCTGCTGCCCATTTTGGATCATGCACAATCACGGCTTGACGTACTCCTTGTGCCATGATGTGCTCTGCCATCTGTTGCAATGTCGTTTGATTTGACGCCAAATGTTCACAATCCGTTAACCATTTTGCCTCAACATCATTAATAATCACATAATCCACAAACGGTAATATTGGGCGAATCTGTTGAGTAAAAATGTGTTTATCTGAAACGGAAACTAAATCGATAGAAATCAGAAACCCTTGTTGATGCAGTTGGGTGAGAGTGGCTTTCAGTTTTTCCACATTGAGAAATTGTGGCAATAACGGCAGATAAGCAATATGCGCGATTTTAGCAGGATGATGAATTTGCAAAACTTGCTCAGAACCATATTCCGCCATCGCCCCAACATAATGAAAGAAAGTGCGGTCACCTGTTTGAGAATTGATCATCACATCAGTGAATGAAGTAGGCAGATGTGAAGTAACAACATGTTCGACATTAATATGATGCTGGCGAGCGTGCTGCAAAATAAACGCCCCCTCGCTGTCTTTGCCAATAGCACCAGCAAGAAAACGGGGTAAATCGGGATCCAGCTTATCGAGATTAAACAACACATTCGTACAGCCACCACCACAATGTAATTCCACGTTTGAAATGGTGGCTAACATAGATTCCTGTGGATAGTCGGAAATCACTAGCGTTCTATCCACTAATAAATTACCAATGGCTAAAATACCGTTACGAACCTGCATATAGCTGTGCCTTATTGATGCTATTAAAAATCTGCATTTGCTCTGCAACAGTACGGCTGATGGCTTGTTGCATATTATTCATCATAATAAGGTAATAGTTATATTTCGCATCCAGTTCACTGTTATTAATATCTTGCGTGACACTCTGCAATGCCGTTTGTGACATACCTGTAAAGAAATTAATTTTACAGATCCCACGTTGAATGGTTTTTTGGAAATCTTCTACGCTCAACCCAGATCCCCCATGTAAGACTAATGGCACTGGGACCGCGTGATGAATTTGTTCAAGACGTTCAAAATCTAATTTTGGCACACCTTTATATTTACCGTGTGTATTACCAATCGCAACGGCGAGTGCATCGATGCCTGTTTCACGAACAAACTCCACTGCCTGATCTACTTTAGTATATAGTGCGACATTAGCACTACTTTCTAATGCACCACCTTCATCGCCACCGACAGCTCCTAGCTCGCCTTCAACGGAAATGCCATAGTTTTGACAAAGCTCGACAACTTTACGAGTTTGGGCAATATTTTCTGCGTAAGGCAATTGTGAGCCATCAAACATAATCGAAGAAAAACCGCACTTAATCGCACGTTCAATGGTTGGGAAGGTCAAACCATGATCCAAGTTTAAGCATACTGGGACACCAGCTAGTGCTGCTTTTTTCTTGATGTAATCCACTGTAGGTTCTAAATCAATGTATTTTAAATGCACTTCTGCCACATTAATAATGACGGGAGCCTGTTGCTGCTGCGCCGCGGCAAAGACCGCATCAATAAAATTAGAATCAATTGCATTAAATGCGCCTACTGCGAATTTATGTTGATTTGCGACTGCAAGAATCGACTTCAAATTCAATAATGCCATGTTATACTCCTGTTAAATAATGCTGATAGTCACTGCACAATAAATGGATTGGGCGTTCATCCTCTTCAATTTGAGAAAAGCGCCCTAATGGTTCTAAAAAGCGATTATCGGTTAAGTCATCATTCGCCATTGACACTTCTCCCGCTAATACCACGCCCTCTTCAGCCCAAAAACTGTGATATAACAATGGTGTCAAACAGATGCTTTGCCCTGGTTTTAATTTGATCACACTCCCCGCTTTAACGGTGAGGCACTTACCATCAACTGTTACTTGGATATCCGCTTTTTCATCTAATAAATCCGTTTGCTCATCTCGTTGGTATAATCGGATGGCTAAAGTACCGCCACCACGATTAATGATGTCTTCCATTTTTTTCCAATGATAATGCATCGGAGTAATCTGCCCTTCTTTGACCATCATAATTTTCTCAGCATAAGGCTTATTATTCGTGGAAGACTGATTGCGAATTGTAAATAAGGTTAAACCAAACTGAGCAAAATTATGTAGATTAAAATCCGTGACATCCCAACCAAGACGTGCTTCTAATACTTCTTGTTGTGCAAGCAGATCTTGGGTCTGCCAGTCTGCTAAACTGTACTGTGCAAATTCTGGTAAATGAAAGCAATGTTGTTGCATTAATGCTTTTGCTTCACGAATGACTTGATTAATTTCAGAACGCTTCATGCTGTTTTCCCCTTTCCGATCACAAAAAGTGCGGTTAATGCTCAGACAATTTGCCGTTTATTTCTCTACTGGCCATAGCCATGCCGCCCCCCTCACTCCGCTGGAGTCGCCATGTAATGCTTTGCGTATTGGCGTATGGAATTCTTTACCAAAAATATAATTTGGCATTAGCTTGGGCACATTGGTATAAAGGCGATCGATATTACATACACCTCCTGCAAAGACAATCACATCAGGATCTAACACATTCACATAAGCCGACAACGCTTTTGCCAAACGACGTTCATAGGCTTGCAGAGATTGTTCGGCGATTTCATCGCCTTGTTCAGACAACGCTAAGATTTCATCACCTTTCAGACGTTGACCAGAGCGGCGCTCATAGTCATCACACAACCCCGTACCTGACACAAATTGCTCGACACAACCATGACGACCGCAATAACATTGGTGACGACGCGCAACATCTAATTCCTCTTCGTCCATCCAAGGCAATTGATTATGTCCCCATTCACCCCCAATCCCATTTCCCCCATGGTGTGGCTTACCATTAATCGCAATGCCCGAGCCAGAACCTGTACCTAAAATCAACGCTAATACCACTTCACTCCCTGCGCCCGCACCATCTGTCGCCTCTGATACAGTCATGCAATTTGCATCATTCGCAATACGCACTTCGCGCCCCAGTAACGCACATAAATCTTTATCTAATGGCTGACCATTTAACCAGACTGAATTGGCATTTTTCACTTTATGACTAAAAGGTGAAATGGTCCCTGGAATACCGAGTCCAACCGTTCCCGTCTGTCCCGTTGCTTGTTCAGCATCGTCAACTAACCCTTTAATTGCCTCAAGTGTTGCCTCATAAGAACCTCTTGGTGTTGCTACCCGTTTTCGAAATAATTCTTCTCCTTCATTTGACAGGGCAATCACTTCAATTTTTGTGCCACCTAAATCAATTCCAATGCGCATACTTACCTCATATTGTTAATTTTGTTTATTGATGAATACTCTTTCACCCAGAAATTATATATACTTTATCCATTCTGTGTTCAATAAATGAGTCTTTGCATGCCACAATCTACCGCTATTCTTGTTATTGATGATGATGTTCAAATCTGTGAACTCCTTACAGATATTTTTGAAGAGCATGGCTATTCTGTTGTCACTGCACAAACAGGAACACAAGCTTTGGCGTTATTACAGACAACACAATTTTCACTTATTTTTCTTGATTTAATTTTGCCTGATGTCAACGGGCTTGTGTTACTCCAAAGTCTAAAAACGCTGAGCGCTGCGCCAATTATTATGTTGAGTGGTTTAGACTCTGAATCCGATATCGTGGTCGGTTTAGAAATGGGCGCAGATGATTACATCCCGAAACCCTTTTATCCTCGTGTTGTGGTTGCAAGAGCCAAAGTCGCTTTACGCCGCCAACAACCGTCTCCCTTTACTACACCCAATGTCCAACAAGGATTTACTTTTAATCATTGGGTGCTGGATACCGAAAATCATAAATTATTTTCACCACAAAAACAGGAAATCGAGCTAACCCAGGGTGAATATACCTTATTACATGCCTTAGTTTCGCATGCGCAAAAAGTGCTTTCACGAGAAAAACTATTGGAATTAACCCATAGCGAAAGTTTAGAAATTTTTGACCGCACTATTGATGTTTTGATTATGCGGTTACGTAAAAAAATCGAGCCAAATCCCAAAGCCCCAACTTACATTCAAACGGTTCGAGGCATGGGATATTTATTTTCTGTTGCCGCCGAACGCTGCCATTAATGAGTGCTTCCCCCTCTTCGAAAAGAGGGGGAGCAAAAGGTTTGGATTATTTTACTGTCCAGCCTTTGTAGTCTTTGATGTTATCACGAGTGATTAAATGCACTGGAATTAACACAGGATCTTTCGGTGCTGGTTTGCCTTGTAAAATGTCATAACCAATTTTCACCGCTTCTGCAGCCATCACTTGTGGATCTTGTGCTGGTGTACCACGGAATAAACTGTCTGGTAATTTCAACGCTTCTTCACCATCAGGAGAACCATCCACCCCCATAATAAAGAATTCACTACGTTGTGCTTGTTTTGCGGCTAAGTCAGCACCAATCGCGGTTGGATCATTAATCGCAAATACTGCATCAATTTTCGGATGCGCAATTAATAGTGAGGTCATCACCTCTAACCCACCTTCACGGCTACCTTTAGCGTTTTGGTTGTGAGATAACACTTTGATACCGCTATGTTTCGCAAACACATCTTGGCAACCTTGAACACGGTCTTGCACCGCTGAGACTGGTGGTCCATTGATGATCACAACATTACCTTTACCGTTTAATTTCTCAACGATAGTTTGGCACGCAATTTCACCCGCTTGGTAGTTATTTGATGTCACGGTTGCATCTGCACCATCTGCTGCTACGTCAACAGCAACCACCACAATCCCCGCTTTACGCGCACGTTCTACAGCAGGTCCAATCCCTTTTGAATCTGCTGCATTCAAGATAATCATATCGGTTTTGGCGGCAATGAAGTTATCAATTTGTGCTACTTGTTGTCCTAAATCATAGCCACTTGATACTGAAACCACATTCACTTTGTCGCCCGCCAATTCTTTTGCTTTTAACTCTGCCCCCTTCGCAATTTGCACGAAGAAGGGATTAGCAAGGTCACCGACTGTTACACCGATAGATTTTAATTCTTTCGCTTGAGCGAAAGGTGCGACAGCTAACATTAAAGATACTGCTAAGGTTTTTAATTTCATTACAATTTCTCCTATGAAGTGGATAGTTAAGCTGAACGAGTACGGTATTTATCGATTAATACAGCAACGATGATTACCCCACCTTTAATAACGAGTTGCCAGAAATAAGACACGCCCATTAACGTCATACCATTATTTAAGGTAGCGATAATCAAAGCGCCAATGAGGGTACCCGTAATTGTACCGATACCTCCCACGAAACTTGTGCCGCCCAAAATAACAGCTGCAATCGCATCAAGTTCATAGCCAACACCAAGGTTACCATTGGCACTATACAAACGAGATGCACTCATTACGCCACCTAGACCAGATAATAAACCGCTGGTAGCGTAAACGAAGATTAAAACTAAAGAGACTTTGATCCCAGTTAAACGTGCCGCTTGTAAGTTTCCCCCCACCGCATAAATATGCGTACCGAGCGTCGTGCGGCGTAAAATAAACCAACACACTGCAATCACGGCGAAAGCAATAATCACTAACCAAGGTACCGAACCGAGATAGCCGTTGCCTATCCAACTGAATGAGATTTTTGAGTTAATAACAGTTGTCCCATCTGCCACTAAATACGCGGCACCACGTAATGCGGTATAGGTACCAAGCGTCACGATAAATGGCGGCAGTCCAGCATACGCCACTAAGAGCCCATTAAAAACCCCCATGCCTAATCCTGCGAGTAAGGCTAATGGCACAGCAAATTCCGCTAAAGCGGGATTCAGTGAGCTCACAAGACCGATAACCGCTGTCACCCCAAGAATAGAACCGACAGAAAGATCAATCCCCCCTGTTAGAATCACAAAGGTCATCCCCGCGGCTAACACAATATTGATTGATGCCTGACGCGTAATATTCATCATATTCGCTTCAGTCATAAAGTTTGGTGCCACAAAAGAAAAGACGATGACGATCAATACTAAAATCGGCAAAATCCCCATGGCTTGCATCGCATCAGCAATGGCGAGCTTTTTAAAACCTGCTTTGGCTGGTTGTGCTGTTCCCATTTTTACTTCTCCTCAATCTCTCATTCTGCTATTTTTTTGTATGATTCTGTTAAGCGGCACCACAAGCAAATGCCATAATGCGTTCTTGGTTGATCTCATCCCCCGTTAATTCACCTACGGTATACCCCTCTCGCATAACATAAACTCGGTCGCTCATTCCTACGATTTCTGGTAACTCACTGGAAATCATCAAAATGGCCACCCCTCTTTTTGCCATTTCGATCATCATGCGATAAATTTCACTTTTCGCCCCGACATCCACACCACGCGTAGGCTCATCCATAATGAATAATTTAGGTTCAATCGCGGCCCAACGAGACAGTAACACTTTTTGTTGGTTCCCCCCCGATAAGCCACTCACGTTCACGTTCGCACTAGGCACACGCATTTTTAAGCCCTCAATGGCGTCTTGCGTTGTTTTCTTCCCTTTTGTTTGATCAATGACTAACATCGTGGCATCACGCTCAAGGGTTGCCATGGTGACATTTTTAAGGATGTTCAAATCAAGAAATAAGCCCTCTTCCTTACGGTTTTCAGGTAATAATGCAACATGATGCGCAATAGCATCTCTTGGTGAATGAAAGCTAATTTCGCCCCCACTTAAATATATTTTGCCTTTGGTCGCGTGTTTCACACCAAATAATAAATGTGCTAATTCCGAACGACCTGCCCCGACTAAGCCTGATAAACCAATAATTTCTCCCGCTCTAACAACTAAAGAGGCATCTTGAACCTTATTACCATCGGATAAATGTTCAACACGTAGTACTTCTTCGCCTGCTGGTACTTTTTCTTTATTAAATAAATCGGTTAATGGTCGCCCCACCATCATTTGTACTAATGTGGCGGAATCTAAATTCTCACGAGTTAACGATCCAACGTATTTACCATCGCGTAATACACTCACTCGGTCGGCAAGTTCATAAATTTCTGCCATGCGATGACTGATATAAATAATCGCCATCCCTTCATCACGTAATCGCTTGACCAATTCAAATAGGCGTTCTGTTTCACGAGAAGAAAGTGCTGCCGTTGGTTCATCCATCACTAAAATACGGCTATTACGATGTAAAGCACGCGCAATTTCGACTTGTTGCTGTTCTGCAATCGTTAAAGAAGAGACTTTTTGTGTCGCAGAAAATTGAGCGCCCAAACGATCAAGCACTTTTTGTGATTCTTCTGCCATGGTTTTACGATCTAAACCAAATAGATTTTTAATCTCGCGCCCAAGGAAAATATTTTCGGCAACGGTTAAATTCGGTGAAAGGTGAATTTCTTGATAAATCAAGGTAATGCCCGCTTTTATGGCATCTTTTGGTGAGGTAATAGAAAAACTTTCACCATCGATGAGGATGTCGCCAGCAGAAGCGGTGTAGGCGCCTGCTAAAATTTTCATTAGGGTACTTTTCCCTGCACCATTTTCACCCATCAAAGCATGAATTTCGCCACGATAGATAGACAAATCCACATCTTGCAAAGCATAAAACGAACCAAATCGTTTCGCGATACCTTTCATTTCTAGTAGAGGTCGAACAGGCGAGTCAGTCTTTACTTGTGCCATTTCATACATCCCCATTACAGTGAACATAACAGCATTTAATCATAGGAATATGAATGGAAAATGTTGAATCTCATTCATAATTGTCATAATGTCCAAATTTTCTCAATTTTGAGAAAGGGATCACGAAATTGACGCTGACCTTGACAACATTCATCACGATAATAAGCCCTCACCTGCTCAGTAAATCGAAATGAGATGGGAGAGAATCATCAAGATAGCCGCACAAAAATCTAAACTAATTCATATTTGTCATCGTTTTTTCAATATTTGCGCTTAGAATAAGTGCATCTCAGTTAATGTGCGGTCGAAAAAAATGAAAAATTGGAAAACCTCTTTTTTTGCCAAACCTTATAGTGTTCGCTTTCGCCTGATGCTCTTTTTGATCACGGCAATTTTTCTTATTTTAGTCATCAGCATCACCGCTATCATCGGTTTAAATAGCACTTATAATGCGTTATCTAACTTACGCGATCGCTCACTTAACCAAATGTTTTCGTCAATGACGTTAGGCGTAAAAACAGCTCAAATCTCGACATATGCAAAACGCTTAACTCAAACAACCCGCGCACTCGAATATCAAGAAGAATCCAAAGCCCTTGCCTTACACGCAGAACAATTACAAACGTTACTAATCCAAGCCAAGCAATCCACCTCAGAACAAGACCATCATTTTGCTCAGATTGTGCAACACATTAATTTACTAGGGAAAAGCGTACAAGAACTCTTATTACAAACGCATCAACGCCATATCTTGCACACCAATATTATTAGTGAACTCAATCAGGGTTTATTGCATATTCGCCACATTAAAAGACTGGAAAATCGGACCGCACTTAACCCGCCTTTTCCTCATGACTTCATGTTACAGCTGTCTCGAGTGGAAAAACTGATCGAAGATGCCACTAAAAATAGCTTTTCGACCAGTGTGTTCCTCAGTATCCAAGCGAACTTCCTCTTTTTCCCTGAGGTCACTCACTTAACTGATGTCAATACTGAGTTGACGAAACTCAAGCAATTGTTTCCAGCGATGATCCAACATGCTGAAGCATTAGCTAACATTAACTTACGGATTCAATTTTTGACGTTCCAAATTGATGCGTTAGTTCAACAAATTAATCAGCACTATACGCAACTGGCAAAAGAAAAAGTGGAGAGTGTCGATGTGGAGTCCGAACAAATTCAGCAACAGCTCTCGACCCTTTCTTTGTCTATTTTGTTATTTTCCTTGTTTACGATTCTATTAATTTTCATTCTCGGGAAATACATTTATTCATTAGTGGGCAAACGCCTCTACTCCATTACGGATGCCCTTAAACGTCTGTCACAAGGGGATAAAAATGTCACCGTACCACAACAACAAACGCAAGATGAAATTGGTGATTTAGCGCGTACTTTTGATATTTTCCACCAAAATGTGATCACTCTTGAACGGACAGACTTACTCTTAAAAGAAAAAAGCGAGCTGTTAGAACAAACCTTTTTAGCAATGCGTGATGGTTTGGCGATTTTTGATAATGAACTTCATTTAGTATCATACAATGAGCAATTTAAAACCCTATTACACGATTTCTTTGCGACCAAGGAAGAATGCAGTATTCACTCACTGGTTGATTATTTTAATGAGCAACACGCGACTATCGTAGGAAGTGATCAACCTATTGATTTAGCACTACTGAAAAAAATCCGCCAAACCCAAGATTTCTTGGAAATAGAATATAAACAACAGATTCTAGAATGGCGTGTCAGCCCACTGCAAGATGGCCTAGTCACGTTTTTAATCGATCGTACACAACGCAAAAAACTCGAAAATGAAATTGCTCACAGTCAAAAAATGCGCGCAATTGGACATTTAACGGGGGGCATTGCACATGATTTTAATAATTTCCTCGCAGTCATCATCGGTAACTTAGATCTCATTGATCCGCACACACTTGATGAACGGCAAGCCAAGCGTTTACAGCGTGCACTCAAAGCAGCGGAAAACAGTGCAACCTTAACACAACGCTTATTAGCTTATGCGCGCAAACAGCCCCTTCATCCGACTGCACTTGACATTAATCAATTAGTGCTCGAGTTAAGTGACTTAATGAAACATACTTTACCGCCGACCATTCAAGTGCGGCTAGAATTGGGTGAACATTTGCCTCTTATTTATATTGATAAAAATCAACTTGAGACCGCCTTAGTCAACTTGCTCGTAAATGCAAAAGATGCCCTAAATAATGAAGGCAACATCATCATTCGCACGATTCAACTCAACGTACAACGTGCACACCGCCAAGAACATATGGTGCAATTATCCATTATTGATGACGGCTGTGGCATGGATGAACAAACGCAAAAACGCGTATTCGAACCCTTTTTTACGACAAAACAAAATGGACGTGGCAGTGGGTTAGGTTTGTCAATGGTATATGGGTTTATCCGACAATCCAAAGGACGAGTCAAAATTGACTCTCAATTAAATCAAGGCACAACGATCCATTTACAACTTCCTATCGCCCAGCAAACGGAACAAGCCGATTCTGCGCTTATGCAAGCAGATCCTCTGAGCGAAATGCAATATCAAATCCTCGTTGTTGAAGATAAAGCGAGTTTACGCGAGACATTAGCCGAGCAACTGCGTCAAATGGGCTATCAACCGATTCTAACTGAATCGGGAGAGCAGGCGCTCGCATTACTGTCACAAGGGTTAGAAATTGACTACCTGTTATCAGATATTATGTTAGCAGGAAAATTGACAGGAGTAGACCTCGCTAAGTGGGTAGAAAACCAGTTACCTACAGTAAAAATCTTATTGATTACGGGACACACTGAACAGCTAGAAAAAGCAGAACAATTTCCTGTGTTAGTCAAGCCATTTAAACAAGCTGAGCTCCAACAAAAGTTACGCGCATTGTAAAAATAACAAAAAAATCCACCTACATGTGAGGTGGATGTTTTATTTGTTAAACGTGCGAGTGTTAACCTTTCTTCCAGCCTTGCATATACAACATTTCTAATGCAATCGTGGCGCCCGCTAATGCCGTAATATCAGATTGATCATAGGCAGGTGACACTTCCACTAAGTCCATGCCAACAATATTGACATCTTTCAATGCGCGTAAAATCTTCAGTGCTTTATCCGTGCTTAAACCACCACAGACAGGTGTACCTGTCCCAGGAGCATACGCAGGATCTAAGCAATCAATATCAAAAGTCAAATAAACGGGTAAATCCCCCACCACATCCTTAATTTTTGCCACGGTCTGTTCTACACTTTCATCATTCACTTGCGGAGCAGAAAGCACGGTAAAAGGTAAAGAGCGGTCGAATTCCGTACGAATACCAATTTGTACAGAATGTGCGGCATCAATTAAACGCTCGTTTGGTGCGTGATAGAACATCGTGCCATGGTCAAAATTGCTGCCATTTTCATAAGTGTCCGTGTGGGCATCAAAGTGAATCATCGCTAACTGACCAAAATGTTTGGCATGTGCACGCAATAATGGCAAAGTAATGAAGTGATCGCCACCAAAGGTTAAACAGCGTTTTCCTGCTTTTAGCAGTGCGGTGGTATGCGCTTCTAGCTCTTCAACAAAGTTTTGGTTATCCCCAAAGGAATAAACTAAATCACCGCAATCCACGATCTTTAAACGTTCGCGCACATCAAAATCCCACGGGAAGCGACACTGTTCCCACGCTAAATTGACTGACGCACGACGAATCGCCTCAGCACCAAAACGTGTTCCAGAACGCCCCGATACAGAAGCATCAAATGGTACACCTGTAATCACCCATTCTGCATCGCTTTCTGTTGGGTTGAAGTTGACTGGTAAACGTAAAAAACCAAAATTGTTTGAGACCAAAGAAATATCTTCTTTGTGATGTAACGTGTTGTACATAGTGATTCCTATTGTATATAAGTGCGGTCATTTTCTCCAAAGGTACCGCACGGAATGATTTTCGAATTACTCTTCTTCCAAATATGTGTAGCCATTCAACCCTGCCTCCAGCTCTTTTAAGAATTGAATTGCCTCTGAAGCGGGTAAATTGGAATGCTCGATTTGTTCACGATAACGGGCAAGTAGCTTATTCGGATCAAGATATACATACTCCAACATATCTGCGACCGTATTCCCTTCATCATAATCCACAATGCTCACTTTATTTTGATCACCTACTAGCACATCGACCGTACTGGTGTCACCAAATAAGTTATGCATATTGCCTAAAATTTCTTGATACGCCCCGACCATAAAGAACCCTAAAAGAGGCGGATTATCTTCTTCATAATGTGGCATTGGCATAGTCGTCGTAATCCCGTCACCATCAATATAATGATCAATCGTACCATCTGAGTCACATGTAATATCTAACAATACTGCACGACGGCTAACAGGCTGATTTAAGTTTGAAATGGGACAAACTGGGAATAATTGATCGATACCCCACGCATCTGGCAACGATTGGAACAATGAAAAATTCACATACAATTTATCGGCAAAACGTTCTTGTAGCTCATCAATAATCGTACGGTGTGAGCGGTGCTTTTCATTAAATAGCTGTCCTACTTCGTGACAAATATTGAGGTAAAGTTGTTCTGCCCAAGCACGCTGTTCCAAATTTAGCAGACCAACATTGTATTGGTTATGTACATCGGACAAATCAAACTGGCTCTCATGAATCCAGCTACGTAATGAACGTTTTTCACGTGAAGACTGAATATCCACCCAAGTTTCCCACATACTATGCAACACACTCGGCGCATCTTTTTCAGGCGCATTGAGCAATTCGGGTTGATAACGTTCAATACCAATCACATTCGAAACTAATACCGCATGATGTGCAGTCACACCACGGCCTGATTCTGTAATAATTGTGGGATGCGGTAGCCCATGTTCACGACAAGCTTGCCCAATTCCCCATACCACGGTATCAGCATATTCGTTCAAACCGTAGTTTACAGAACAATCGGATTGGGTGCGGTTTCCTTCATAATCGACACCGAGTCCCCCGCCAACATCGAAACACTGAATATTGACGCCTAACTTATGCAATTCAACATAAAAACGCGCACTTTCACGTACCCCCGTCGCCACATCACGAATATTGCCGAGCTGTGATCCCAAATGGAAATGTAAAAGCTGTAAACAATCTAAACAATCATGTGCTTTTAAACGTTGTACAAGTGCTAATACTTGTGATGCAGACAATCCAAATTTAGACTTTTCACCACCTGATGATTGCCATTTTCCCGATCCCTGTGAGGCTAAGCGTGCACGTACACCTAAACGCGGCTTCACTTGCATTTTTGCTGCTTCTTCTAACACCAACTGGATTTCGGACAATTTTTCAATCACTAAATATACTTTGTGACCCAGTTTCTCACCCATTAAGGCAAAACGGATATACTCACGGTCTTTATACCCATTACAGACAATCACCGTTTGTGTCACCCCCGCATGCGCTAAGACCGCCATCAATTCTGCTTTTGAGCCAGCCTCTAAGCCTAACGGCTGATCAGAATTAATTAACGATTCCACTACACGACGATGTTGATTGACTTTAATCGGATAAACCAGAAAATAATTCCCTTCATAACCAAAATCTTCACGCGCACGTTTAAACGCGAGGTTAATTGAGCGTAAACGATGTTGAATAATTTGTGGGAAACAAAATAAGGTAGGTAAATGTGCCCCCTGCTCTCTTTGTGCTTTCTCCGCAAGGGTTGCTAACGAAATGCGGTTTTGTGGTTTATCTGGGTCAGGACAAACAAAAATATCCCCTTTTTCATCTACGTTATAATAACGCATCCCCCAGTAATTAATATTACACACCTCACGCACCGTATTTTCAGCGTAGGTTGATGGCGTCATCTCAGACGTTAAAATAACTTGTTCCAATGTCTTCGTTTACCTCTTACACGTTGTCATTAAATAATGCAAAAGCGGACCGCACTTTGCTTACTTTGCATTGCTTATAACCTAAGCAAAAACAACGCTAGCATAAAGCAAAACTGACGAAAGCAATAGTCCTCAGAACAAAAAAGTGAAAAGTGTCACATTTCACTTTCTTGCTATCACGACGCAATTAACGATATTTATCTAAAAATCGATAATAGTTACTGCCGATAAATAACGCTGCTTTTTGAATAAATTTACCGCCATGTATCGTAGGAACTTTTAATTTTTCAAAAATTCGTAAACGCGTATCATCGCCTAATATGGCTTCAGCAATAACACGTCCTGCTAATCCCGTCAGAGCCACGCCATGCCCAGAATAGCCCTGTGCAAAATAAACATTCGGTGCAATGCGTCCAATATGTGGATTAGCATTCAACGTCATATCAATTGGACCGCCCCAGCCGTAATCAATTTTAACCTGCTCTAATTGTGGAAAGACATGTAGCATATTGCAACGCATGACGGTTTCCATATTCAAACCAGGGCTCGCATCACTCCCAAACAGCAAGCGATTATCTGCACTCAAACGGTAGTAATCCAAAAAGTAGTTATTATCACAGACTGCCATACGATTGCGAATCAAACTCTGCGCCATCACATCACTCAATGGTTCAGTCGCAATAATAAAACTTTCAATAGGTAAAATTTTACGTGCGATACCACGATGTAACTGCTTAGGTAATGCACGAATATAAGCATTTGTCGCCAAAACTACATCGTTTGCCACCACTGCACCTTGATCGGTTTTCACTTTCACTTTTGTTTTGCCAAGACGGAGATCACATGCTGGAGAATGCTCATAAATTTCAACCCCCAAATCTAAACACGCCTTTGCTAAACCTAAGCAATAATTAAGCGGATGAAGATGTCCAGAACGCTGATCAAACAACGCTCCAGTATAAATATCACTCCCTAGATGCTCGGCTAATGTGGCCTTATCCCATAAGACCATTTGGTCATAACCAAAAAACTCACGGCAAGCTTTTTCCGTCGCGACTAAATCATCCATTCGACGCGGGTTTAGCGCGAGTGTCGCATACCCTCGCTGCCAATCACATTGAATGTGATATTTAACGATACGTTCTTCAATTATCTCTAACGCTTCTAACGACATTTGCCATAACTGATGAGCCGTATCAAAACCGAGCGCATCAATATAGTCGCTAATATCTTCTTCAAAACCATTAATTGCCTGTCCACCATTACGCCCCGACGCACCAAATCCGACTCTCGCCCCGTCTAAGACAATGACTTTTTTACCTTGTTCAGCCAGTTCTAAGGCTGTCGATAAACCAAAAAACCCCGCACCAATGATACAAACATCGGCAGATTGGCGTTGAGTCAAAGGGGGAAAATCAAAATAAAGATTACGCGTCTCCGCATAGTAAGATTTGATATGTTCTTGGTGGGAAAATGTCAACATAAAATCAATCGGTAGTGAAAATTGCGGGCAGTTTACTCTGACTTAGCAAGATGTCAATTTAATTCAACCACTTTGTAAAATTTGCTATACTCCATGCCAAGTTTTTATACTTAATCGCATGACGAAGGATATTCATCCATTTCGTTTATTTTCAACTACACATTATCGTCTTCGGACTTTGGGGGACTCAAAATTGAAAAGACTTTTTAACAATGTGATCACATCACTTGTATTAGCCTCTTTCTTATTCTTCACTCACTCCGCTTTTGCAGCTAAAAAACTCTACGTTTACAACTGGACAGACTACATTCCATCCACTTTAATCGCTGACTTCACTAAAGAAACAGGCATCGAAGTCATCTATTCTACATTTGAAAGTAATGAGGAAATGTACGCTAAATTAAAATTACTTTCAAAAAACAACAGTTACGATCTCGTTTTTCCATCAAGCTATTACATTAACAAAATGGTCAAAGATGGCATGCTACAAAAACTCGATCACACAAAATTGAGCAATTTTCATCAAATTCCAACCCATTTACTCAATAAAGAGTTTGATCCTCAAAATCATTATTCTCTTCCTTACATCTATGGCTTAACTGGTATTGGTCTTAATGTTGAAGAAGTGGATCAAAATAACGTAACCAGTTGGGCAGACCTTTGGAAACCAGAATATAAGGGAAGAGTCCTACTCACGAGTGACGCACGCGAAGTCTTTCATATTGCCTTACTACTCAATGGTAAATCACCAAACACAACTAAAGAGAGTGACATCAAAGCTGCGTATGAACGCTTAGTAGAATTGATGCCAAATGTATTAGTCTTTAATTCTGACTCACCTGAAGTACCATACGTACAAGGTGAAGTCGCATTGGGTATGATTTGGAACGGTTCTGCTTATTTAGGTCACAAAGAAAACAAAAATATTCAATTTATCTATCCCAAAGAAGGCGCAATCTTCTGGATGGATAACTACGCTATTCCTAAAACAGCTAAAAACGTCGAAGGCGCCTATCAATTTATTGACTTCTTACTCCGCCCAGAAAATGCGAAAGTCGTCATTGAACGGATGGGCTTCTCCATGCCAAATGAAGGGGTAAAGGCGTTATTAACACCCGAAATGGTCAATAATCCTGTTCTCTTCCCACCTGCTGAAGAAGTAGAAAAGGGAATTATGCAAGCAGATGTCGGTAAAGCTGTCGATACTTACGAAAAATATTGGAATAAACTTAAAACCAATTAATCGTGCTAAAAAAAGTGCGGTAAAAATCAAATTCTTACCGCACTTGTTTTCATCCACCCTATCGCATTACACATTATACTTCAAACGATAAGCGACCAAATCTTCAATCGTCACCACAGGGAAACCAAATTTTTGTGCAAAGGACACAATTTCTGGTGCACGAGCCATTGAACCATCGTCATTAGTAATTTCACAAATCACACCAGCCTCTTTATAGCCAGCCAAACGCGCCAAGTCAACAGATGCCTCGGTATGACCACGGCGTTTTAACACACCTCCCTCTACTGCACGTAATGGAAAAACATGCCCTGGACGACTTAAATCACTCGGTTTCGCACCATCCGCAATGGCCGTTTTAATTGTCGTCACACGATCTTTCGCTGAAACACCAGTTGCTACACCACGTGCTGCTTCAATAGTAACCGTAAACGCAGTTTGATTCACACTTGTATTATTTTGTACCATCGGTGGCAAATCTAGCTGCTGACACATTGCATCCGTTAAACACAAACACACAATACCACTGCCATAACGAATAAGCATCGTCATCTGCTCTGGGCTGATGGTTTCTGCAGGGAAAATCAGATCGCCTTCGTTTTCACGATCTTCATCATCCAATACTAATACGCCATTGCCTTGTTTAAATGCCTCAAGTGCAGCAATCACACGTTGTTCTGCCTGGCCAAAAGGAGATAAAATTGACTGATTCATAGTAAATTCCTTGAAATATAAATATATTTAGATACCAGAATCAGGGCTGATGAGAAAAATTATGTCGCTAAGAAAATCTTAAACAAAAAATACAGGTTTTAATAAAAAACCTGCTTATTCTCTTCCATCCAGACTATACTGTCGGCTTTGGATTTTCACCAAATCTGCTGACTTTGCTCTATTTTGTTATAGCAAACGCTCGTGGGCTTATGCGACGCACTTACCACCGGTAGGGAATTCCACCCTGCCCTGAGAATGTACAAATAGTATAACGCAAAGTTAATCTTGAAAAAATGTTTTTATTTGTAGCAAGATTACATACAATAGACAGACTTATACAAGATATGGAGTAATTTATGCTAAATCCGAAAAAAATAGAGCAAGTTATACAACAAATTCAAGATTCCTTACCACAAGGTATCAAAGAGTTAGGTCAAGATGCTGAAGCAAAACTGAAACAAACGCTACAAGCACAGCTTTCCAAGCTTGACTTAGTGACACGAGAAGAGTTTGACGTGCAAACTCAAGTTTTGATGCGTACACGTGAAAAATTAGTTGAACTCGAACAACGCGTAAATGCCCTACTTGAACAACAATCGCAGCCTTAACTGACCATCGATGATGTAGCATAAAAGTGCGGTGAGTTTTGATAAGATGTCTGAATAGCCTTCAAGGAATAAAGTATGTCAACTTTTGCCTACTTACAACAAAAACGCAAACAGCTGAACTTAAAAGTCAATGATATTTGCCAGCAAGCTAATATTACTCGAGCTTATTTTAATCAACTCGTTAGCGGTAAAATTAAAAATCCTAGCGCAACTAAGCTTAGTGCATTACATAAAGTCCTGCAAATTACTGAGCCAAATAATAAAAAAGTAGGGGTTATTTTCGGCAAATTTTATCCTGTACATACAGGACATATTAATATGATCTATGAAGCTTTTAGTAAAGTAGATGAAATTCATATTATTGTCTGTAGCGATACAGAACGAGATTTAAAGCTATTTTATGACAGCAAAATGAAACGCATGCCAACAGTGCAGGACCGCCTACGTTGGATGCAACAAATCTTTAAATATCAAAAAAACCAAATTTTTATTCATCATCTCGTTGAAGACGGTATCCCAAGCTATCCAAATGGTTGGGCTGCTTGGGCAGAACAAGTAAAATACCTGTTTAAAGAAAAAAATTTCACCCCAAGTGTCGTATTCAGTAGTGAAGTACAAGATAAAGCGCCTTATGAAAAGTATTTAGGATTAGATGTAGTATTAGTCGACCCAGAACGTCAATTTTTTAATGTTTCTGCAACAAAAATTCGCAATAATCCTTTCCACTACTGGAAATTTATCCCAAAAGAAGTGCGCCCATTCTTTGCCAAAACAATTGCTATTCTCGGTGGCGAAAGTAGTGGTAAAACCGTGTTGGTCAATAAACTTGCTACGGTATTTAACACCACATCAGCCTGGGAATATGGTCGCGAATTTGTGTTTGAAAAATTAGGTGGTGATGAACAAGCCATGCAATATTCAGACTATCCACAAATGGCATTAGGTCATCAACGTTATATCGATTATGCCGTTCGTCATGCTCATAAAGTCGCCATTATTGATACTGACTTCATCACGACACAAGCGTTTTGTATTCAATATGAAGGTAAGGCCCATCCTTTCTTAGACTCTATGATCAAAGAATATCCTTTTGATGTCACAATCTTACTCAATAATAATACTAAATGGGTTGATGATGGTTTACGCAGTTTAGGCAATCAAAAACAGCGTCAACGCTTTCAATTATTACTGAAAAAATTGCTAGATAAATATAACGTACCTTATATTGAGATTGACTCCCCTAGCTATCTAGAGCGCTATAATCAAGTCAAAAAAATTGTTGAGAAAATCCTAAATGAAGAAGAACTCCCTTCGCTACACAATGAACATGGCATAAAATCAGTTTTTGAGGAAGAAGACGTATGATTCTATTTGCAGGTGACCCACATGGTAATTTTGATCACCTCTACCCTTTTATTCAATCACACCAACATGTTGCGTTAATTATACTAGGCGACTTACAACTCACAACGCCAAGTGAATTAGAAAAACTGGCTGAACATTGCGATCTATGGTTTATCCATGGTAATCATGACAGCAAAACCATTTCTGCCTTTGAAGCGATTTGGGAAAGCGAATGGCAAACACGTAACTTGCATGGAAAAGTTGTTGAAATCCAAGGGAAACGTATTGCAGGTTTAGGTGGTGTCTTTAGGGGGCAAATCTGGATGCCACCCAATAAACCCCTTTTCCTTGATCCTATCCATTATTGCCAATATTGCTCACAAGAAAAGATTTGGCGAGGTGGTATTCCATTACGTCATCGCACATCTATTTTCCCATCTGATATTGAAGCATTAGAACAGATGCAGGCGGATATTCTCATCTGTCATGAAGCCCCTAAACCTCATCCATCAGGATTTGATGTCTTAAATGACTTAGCTGAAAAAATGAACGTAAAACACATCTTTCATGGTCATCATCACGAAAATTTTGATTATAAAGCGACGGAAGAGCATCCCTATCAAATTACTAACGTTGGCTTCCGCAGCTTATGTGATATAAATGGTACTTATTTGATTACAGGTATTGATGATCGCTAAGATCATCAATACCTCATTTTGAATAAATGATTTAATGAAAGCCAACTCCTCTCATCAAAATCTACATATCATCTAAATAACAAGGAATCTTATACACACATACGATGTTATCGTAATACTATAGCATTACTCATTGACTCTTCTAAAAGAACACAAGCCTATATTTACTTTATAGCAAATAAAGTACAAAAAACTTCTCGCAAAATAAAGACTGAATGAAATTATTCGCCAATAAATTGAACTCCACTTTTCTCTTACAGATTCAGACTACAATTTCCTCACTGTAAGCATTTTATATCAGCCCTCATTATTGGGTTAAGAGTAATATAAAAAAAGAAAACCCACTAAACAATGTTAGTGGGTTTTATCTAAAATAAGTTATAAGCTAACTTAAATCATTATTCTGCAGCAGCTTCTTCAGTCGCTACTTCTGGGCGATCAACTAACTCAATGTAAGCCATTGGTGCATTATCGCCAGCACGGAAACCACATTTCAAAATACGGGTGTAACCACCTGCACGTTGAGCAAAACGTGGACCTAATTCATTGAATAATTTAGCAACAGTTTCAATGTTGCGTGTACGAGCAAAAGCTAAACGACGATTTGCAACGCTATCTACTTTTGCTAATGTAATTAACGGTTCAACTACACGACGTAATTCTTTAGCTTTTGGCAATGTAGTCTTGATAATTTCGTGACTAACTAAAGAGCTTGCCATATTACGGAACATCGCTTGGCGATGGCTGCTATTACGGTTTAGTTGACGACCACTCTTACGATGGCGCATGACCTTATCCTTCTCAGAAAAATCTTTAACCTATGACCAAACTAGTCTTCAGCAATACTTGCTGGTGGCCAATTCTCAAGGCGCATACCTAGTGATAAGCCGCGCGAAGCAAGAACGTCCTTAATTTCAGTAAGAGATTTCTTACCAAGATTAGGCGTTTTTAATAACTCAACTTCAGTACGCTGTACTAAATCACCGATATAGTGAATTGTTTCTGCTTTCAAACAGTTAGCAGAACGAACTGTCAACTCTAAGTCATCAACAGGACGCAACAGAATCGGATCGAATTCTGGTTTTTCTTCCTTAACTTCTGGTTGACGAACATCACGCAAATCAACGAATGCATCAAGTTGCTCTGCTAAAATTGTTGCTGCACGACGAATTGCTTCCTCTGGATCAATAGTGCCGTTTGTTTCTAACTCGATAACAAGTTTATCTAAGTCAGTGCGCTGTTCAACACGTGCCGCTTCAACATTGTAAGCGATACGGTCTACTGGGCTATAACAAGCATCTACTAATAGACGACCAATTGGTCTTTCTTCATCTTGAGCGTGTACACGAGCTGAAGCGGGTACATAACCTCTGCCACGTTGAACACGAATACGCATATTAATCGATGCGTTTTCATCAGTCAAATGACAGATAACATGCTCAGGATTTACGATTTCAACATCTCCATCATGGGTGATGTCAGCTGCAACAACAGGGCCAATTCCAGATTTGTTTAATGTCAGAAATACATCATCTTTATTCTGAACTTTAACCGCTAGGCCTTTTAAGTTTAGAAGCACTTCAAGAATATCCTCTTGAACACCTTCTTTACTGCTGTATTCGTGCAATACGCCATCAATTTCTACTTCAGTTACAGCACAACCTGGCATTGAAGATAGAAGAATACGACGCAATGCATTACCTAAAGTGTGGCCGAATCCACGCTCTAACGGTTCTAAGATCACTTTAGCATGAGTTGAGCTAATTTGCTCAATATCAACTAAGCGTGGCTTTAAAAATTCTGTAACAGAACCCTGCATTTTATCCTCTCTTTGCTTCTAAGCTTTAACTATTATTTAGAGTAAAGCTCAACGATCAGATGTTCGTTAATGTCTGCTGATAAATCAGAACGTTCAGGAACACGTTTGAACACACCTTCCATTTTAGCAGCATCAACTTCTAACCAAGTTGGTTTTTCTCTTTGTTCTGCTAACTCTAATGATGCTTTAATACGTGCTTGTTTTTTAGATTTCTCACGAACAGCGACTACATCATTAACTGAAACTTGGAATGATGGGATATTAACAACACGACCATTTACAACAATCGCTTTATGACTCACCAATTGGCGAGCTTCTGCGCGAGTTGCAGCAAAGCCCATGCGATAAACAACGTTATCCAATCTACCTTCCAATAATACTAGTAAATTTTCACCAGTATTACCTTTTAAGCGGTTTGCTTCTTTATAATAATTACGGAATTGACGTTCTAAGATACCGTAAATACGACGAACTTTTTGTTTTTCACGTAATTGACTACCGTAGTCAGATAAACGTGGCTTACGAGCGCCATGTTGACCTGGAGCGGTATCAATTTTACATTTTGATTCAATCGCGCGCACACCTGACTTAAGGAATAAGTCAGTGCCTTCACGACGGCTTAGCTTGAGCTTAGGACCCAAATATCTTGCCATTTTCTTTCTCCAACTATCCTAATACGCCATTAAACACGACGTTTTTTCGGTGGACGACAACCGTTATGAGGAATCGGAGTCACATCAGTAATATTCGTAATACGGAAACCCGCAGCGTTTAACGCACGAATAGTAGACTCACGACCAGGACCAGGTCCTTTCACCATAACTTCCAAGTTCTTTAAGCCGAATTCTTTTACAACTTCAGCACAACGTTCAGCCGCAACTTGTGCAGCAAACGGGGTAGATTTACGAGAACCGCGGAAACCTGAACCACCAGCAGTAGCCCATGCGAGAGCGTTGCCTTGACGGTCAGTAATGGTAACGATTGTATTATTGAAAGATGCGTGAATGTGAGCTACGCCATCTACAACTTGTTTTTTTACACGTTTACGTGCACGAACTGGTGTTTTAGCCATTTTTACCTTACCCCGACTTATTTCTTGATCGGCTTACGAGGACCCTTACGGGTACGCGCATTAGTTTTAGTACGTTGACCACGTACCGGTAAACCACGACGATGACGTAAACCACGATAACAACCCAAGTCTAATAGACGTTTGATGTTTAGTGTTACTTCACGACGTAAGTCACCTTCAACGGTAAATTTACCAACTTCGTCACGCAGTTTATCAATCTGCTCTTCAGACAATTCGCTGATCTTAACATCTTCAGCAATACCCGTAGCTGCACAAATAGCTTGTGCACGAGTTTTACCGATACCATAAATTGCAGTTAAAGCGATTACAGTGTGTTTATGATCAGGAATGTTAATGCCTGCAATACGGGCCACTATGCACTCCTATTATTTTAACTAATTTGACACTTTGATCTTGAAAAGCCCGTTTTCAGGATACTCAAACAAAGTGTCAAGGACATAAATGAGCTGAGCAGTATAACTGCCCAACTGGTTCTTTGCAAGAAAAATATCAATTAACCTTGACGTTGTTTATGTTTAGGGTCGCTACAAAGGACACGAACAACACCTTCACGCTTAACAATTTTACAGTTACGACATAATTTCTTAACGGAAGCACGAACTTTCATTGCTTATCCCTTTTATTTAATGGACAAATTATTGTCCGAAACCTTTAAGGTTTGCTTTCTTCAACGCAGATTCATACTTCGTCGACATCAAATGACTCTGAACCTGAGCGATGAAATCCATAATTACTACGACAACAATCAGTAAAGAAGTACCACCAAAATAGAATTGTACATTCCACGCTGATGTCATAACGTAAGGAACCAAACATACAAATGTAATATATAGACCGCCAATTAATGTTAAGCGAGTCATAATTTTATCAACATAACGTGATGTCTGTTCACCTGGTCTAATTCCTGGTATAAATGCACCAGATTTTTTCAAATTATCCGCTGTATCACGAGGATTATATTGCATTGCAGTATAGAAAAAACTAAAGAAAATAATTGCTACAGCATAAACAAGCAAATATAGCGGCTGACCTGGATGTAATAACATTGACAAATCAGTTAACCATTCTAAGCTAGAACCTTCACCAAGCCACTGCGCTAATGTTGCAGGGAATAAAATAATACTTGAAGCGAAGATCGCTGGAATAACACCAGCCATATTCACTTTTAAAGGTAAGTGTGTTGAATGACCACCTAAAATTTGACGACCTTGTTGACGTTTAGCATATTCAACTTTAATTCTTCTTTGTCCTCTTTCAACAAAGACAACAAAGTATGTTACTGCAAACACAATAACTGCGATCAATAAGAGAACTAATAGATGCATTTGACCTTGGCGAGTTTGCTCAATCGTTTGACCAATTGCCGATGGTAAGCCTGCAACAATACCAGCAAAGATAATTAAAGAAATACCATTACCAATACCACGTTCTGTAATTTGCTCACCAAGCCACATTAAGAACATTGTTCCAGTAACAAGGCTAATTACTGCAGTAAAATAAAAACCAAAACCTAAGTTAGGAACTAGTCCAGGTAACATATTTGGTAGACCTGTTGAAATACCAACAGCCTGTAAGGTTGCAAGCACTAACGTTGAATAACGTGTGTACTTACTAATTTTACGGCGTCCAGATTCACCTTCTTTCTTTAACTCTGCTAATGCAGGGTGAACCGTCGTTAATAATTGGATGATAATCGATGCCGAAATATAAGGCATGATACCTAACGCAAAAATAGACGCACGGCTCAATGCACCACCAGAGAACATGTTAAACATATCAATGATGGTGCCTTTTTGTTGTTCAATTAATTGAGCTAACACGGCCGCATCAATACCAGGAACCGGAATGAAAGAACCAATACGGAAAACGATAAGTGCACCTAATACAAATAATAATCTGCTTTTCAGCTCACCTGTACCGCTTTGAGTACTTCTACTTTGATAACCTGGTTGCTTAGCCATTTATTTATTATTCCTCAACTGAACCGCCAGCAGCTTCAATTGCTGCTTTAGCACCTTTAGTTACACGTAAACCACGAACAACGACAGCCCCCTTCACTTCACCTGCTAAAATAACTTTAGCAAATTGAATATCTTTTGTAAGGATATTAGCTGCTTTTAATGATTCAAGTGTCACTACGCCACCTTCAACTTTGGTTAGATCATTTAAACGAACTTCAGCTGTTACCGCTGATTTCATAGAAGTGAAACCAAATTTTGGTAAACGACGATATAAAGGCATTTGTCCACCTTCGAAACCGCGACGAACACCGCCACCAGTACGAGATTTTTGACCTTTATGACCACGGCCACCAGTTTTACCTAAACCAGAACCAATACCGCGACCTAAACGTTTAGCACTGTGCTTAGCACCTTCAGCTGGTGATAGAGTATTTAAACGCATTCTCTTACTCCTCCACTTTAACCATGTATGAAACTTGGTTAATCATACCACGTACTGCTGGTGTATCGATTAACTCAACAGTATGATGCATATGGCGAAGACCAAGACCACGCAATGTAGCTTTATGCTTCGGTAAACGAGCAATAGCACTACGAACTTGAGTTACTTTAATAGTTTTAGCCATTATCAATTACCCCAAGATTTCATCAACGGTTTTGCCACGTTTTGCAGCAACCATTTCTGGTGATTTCATATTTGCTAGTGCATCAATTGTTGCACGAACAACGTTAATTGGGTTAGTTGAACCGTATGCTTTAGACAGAACGTTACGAACACCTGCAACTTCTAATACTGCACGCATTGCACCGCCTGCGATGATACCTGTACCTTCACTAGCTGGTTGCATAAATACGCGAGAACCCGTATGAGAACCTTTAATTGGATGTTGTAATGTACCTTCATTTAAAGCTACATTGATCATATTGCGACGTGCTTTTTCCATCGCTTTTTGGATCGCTGCCGGAACTTCGCGCGCTTTACCATAACCAAAACCAACGCGACCGTTACCATCACCTACTACAGTTAATGCAGTAAAGCTCATGATACGACCACCTTTGACAGTTTTTGATACACGGTTTACCGCGATCAGCTTCTCTTGCAGTTCACCAGCTTGTTTTTCGATGTTTGCCATCTCAAATTACCTCTATTAGAACTGTAGACCAGCTTCACGGGCAGCGTCCGCTAAAGTTTGGACACGACCATGATATTTAAAACCAGAACGATCAAAAGCAACATCTTTGATGCCTTTTGCTAATGCTCTTTCTGCAACAACTTTTCCTACTACTGCTGCTGCATCTTTATTTCCGGTATATTTCACTTGCTCACTAATTACTTTTTCAACAGTTGAAGCAGCGGCAAGAACTTCTGAACCGTTCGGTGCAATCACTTGCGCATAAATATGACGCGGAGTACGGTGAATAACTAAACGAGTTACTCCCTGCTCTTTCATCATATGACGTGCGCGAGCTGCACGACGGATACGAGCTGATTTCTTATCCATAGTGTTACCTTAATTATTTTTTCTTAGCCTCTTTGATACGTACCACTTCATCAGCGTAACGTACCCCTTTACCTTTATAAGGCTCAGGACGGCGATAAGCACGAATATCTGCTGCTACTTGACCGATTAACTGCTTGTCAGCGCCTTTCAACACAATTTCAGTCTGAGATGGACACTCAGCAGTAATACCTGCAGGTAAAACATGCTCGACTGGGTGAGAAAAACCTAAACTTAAAGCAACAGCATTGCCTTTCATTTGTGCTCTATAACCAACACCCACCAATTGTAACTTCTTAGTGAAGCCTTCAGTAACACCGATAACCATTGCATTAACTAATGCACGAGCAGTACCTGCTTGAGCATCAGCGCCAGCAATACCTTCACGTGGTGCGAAGGTTAATTCGTTATTATCTTGCTTAACTTCAACTGCGTCATGAATGGTACGAGATAACTCGCCATTTTTTCCTTTAACTGTTAATAACTGACCGTTGAGTTTTACCTCAACACCGGCAGGAATACTAACAGGTGCTTTTGCAACACGAGACATTTTCCTACCTCTCTATTAAGCTACGTAACAGATAATCTCACCGCCTAAACCCGCTTGGCGAGCTGCACGGTCAGTCATCACACCTTTAGATGTAGAAATCACTGCAACACCTAAACCACCCATTACTTTTGGTAATTCATCTTTACGTTTATAAATACGTAAACCTGGGCGGCTAACACGTTGGATGCTTTCTACAACTGGTTTGCCTTGGAAATATTTTAAAGTAATTTCCAATTCTGGTTTTACACCATCTAAAACTTTAACGCTTTCGATATAACCTTCTTCAGCTAATACATTGGCAATTGCCACTTTTAGCTTGGATGAAGGCATACTAATCGCAACTTTGTTCGCAGCTTGACCGTTACGAATACGAGTCAACATATCTGCGATTGGATCTTGCATACTCATGTATTTTTACTCCGATTCCAAAATAAAGTGGTAAATTACCAACTAGCTTTCTTAAGGCCTGGAATTTCGCCGCGCATTGCAGCTTCACGTACCTTAATACGACTTAAACCAAACTTACGAAGAACACCATGTGGACGTCCAGTTTGGCGGCAACGGTTACGCTGACGGCTTGGGCTAGAATCACGTGGTAAAGTTTGTAACTTTAACACTGCATTCCAACGGTCTTCGTCAGAGGCATTTACATCAGAAATGATCTGTTTTAATTCAACACGTTTTGCGTAGAATTTTTCAGCTAGTTTTACGCGTTTTACATCACGCGCTTTCATTGATTGTTTAGCCATGATAACCTGCCTTATTTACGGAATGGGAAATTAAAGGCAGCAAGTAGTGCTTGACCTTCTTCATCACTTTTCGCAGTCGTAGTGATAGTAATATCTAAACCACGAACACGATCCACTTTATCATAATCGATTTCAGGGAAGATGATTTGCTCACGCACGCCCATGCTGTAATTACCACGACCATCAAATGATTTCGCGTTTAAACCGCGGAAGTCACGAATACGTGGAACAGCAATTGTAATTAAACGTTCAAAGAACTCCCACATACGCTCACCACGTAGTGTTACTTTACAACCGATTGGATATCCCTGACGGATTTTAAAGCCTGCAACAGATTTGCGAGCTTTTGTAATCAAAGGTTTCTGACCGCTAATTGCTGCTAAATCTGCTACTGCATTATCTAGCAATTTCTTATCGGTCAATGCTTCACCCACACCCATATTTAGGGTTATCTTTTCGATTCGTGGGACTTGCATGACAGATTTGTAGTTGAATTTTTCTTTCAATTCATTCACTACTTGATCTCTGTAGTAATCATGCAGTTTCGCCATCGCATTACTCCAGTTTGTTAAATGATTTCATTGTTAGATTTGAAGAAACGAACTTTCTTATCGTCTTCGAATCTAAAACCTACACGGTCAGCTTTATTTGTTTTTGGGTTAAAAATCGCAACATTTGACGCATCAATTGCTGCTTCTTTCTTCACTAAACCACCTTCTTTACCTAAAGCAGGAACTGGTTTTTCATGTTTAGTGATGATATTTACACCTTCAACAATCACTTTACCATTTGGTAACACTTTAGTTACCTTACCACGCTTACCTTTATCTTTACCAGCAAGCACGATTACTTCATCGTTTTGACGAATTTTTGCAGCCATTTGTCACTTCTCCTTACAGTACTTCTGGCGCCAAAGAAATGATCTTCATAAACTTCTCAGAACGAAGTTCACGAGTCACTGGTCCAAAAATACGAGTACCGATTGGTTGCTCTGTGTTATTATTTAAAATTACACAAGCGTTACCATCGAAGCGAATGACTGATCCATCTGGGCGACGAACACCCTTCTTGGTGCGCACAACAACTGCTTTTAATACATCACCTTTTTTAACTTTACCGCGAGGAATTGCTTCTTTCACAGTAATTTTGATGATATCACCAATAGCAGCGTAACGACGGTGCGATCCACCTAGAACCTTGATACACATTACACTGCGAGCGCCTGAGTTATCAGCAACGTCCAGCATAGTCTGTTCTTGGATCATCTTAGTACTCCGCTAAAATTAATAAAACCCTTTCGGGACGAACCTATCCATATATACAGATAGGTCGTGGATTCTACCATAAGAAATAAGATGAAAGCAATATAAACAGCGGTTAAAAATGGAAAGATTTTTAACCACAAGCTCAAATTAAAACTTATGTTTTCAACCAATTTGAATAAAAAAGCCAACGATGTAATATCATTGGCTTTTTAACGTTATATTAAGTTGATATTAAGCAATTACTGCTTTTTCAACGACACGAACTAAAGTCCATGATTTCGTTTTAGAGAGTGGACGACACTCTTTAACTTCAACGACATCACCTAATTTAGCTTCGTTGTTCTCGTCATGCACGTGTAATTTGGTTGTGCGACGGATAAACTTACCGTAAAGTGGGTGTTTAACCTTGCGTTCAATAGCAACAACGAACGATTTGTCCATTTTGTCACTAACTACTTTACCTTGCACGCTACGAATTTTATCAGTCATTACTCACCCGCCTTCTCGGTTAATACAGTTTTTACTTGTGCAATGCTACGACGCACTTGTTTTAACTGATGGGTTTGTTGAAGCTGACCGGTGGCTGCTTGCATACGCAATTTGAATTGCTCACCTAAAAGGTTCACTAACTCAGCATTCAGCTCTTCAACATTTTTGTTACGTAGTTCTTGAGCTTTCATTACATCACCGTCTTAGTTACGAAAGTGGTCTTAATTGGCAATTTAGCAGCTGCTAATGCAAATGCGTTTCTTGCGATCTCTTCAGACACACCATCCATTTCATATAGTACTTTACCCGGTTGGATCAAGGCTACCCAGTACTCAACGTTACCTTTACCTTTACCCATACGGACTTCTAATGGTTTCTCAGTAATTGGTTTATCTGGGAACACACGGATCCAGATTTTACCTTGACGTTTAACCGCACGAGTCATCGCACGACGAGCTGCCTCAATTTGGCGAGCTGTTAAACGACCACGACCAACTGCTTTCAAACCAAAGGTACCGAAGCTTACTTCTGTACCTGCTGCAATACCACGGTTACGACCTTTGTGGACTTTGCGGAATTTTGTACGTTTTGGTTGCAACATCTAGCGATTCTCCTTACTTACGACCTTTGCCGCGTGGAGCCTTTTTAGGCTTGTCAGCAGGTTGTTGTTCTGGTTGCGCGATTGCAGCCATTCCACCGAGGATTTCACCTTTGAAGATCCATACTTTAATACCGATTACACCGTATGTAGTATGTGCTTCAGCAGTGTTATAGTCGATGTCCGCACGTAATGTATGTAGAGGTACACGACCTTCACGATACCATTCAGAACGTGCAATTTCTGCACCACCTAAACGACCGCTTACTTCAACTTTGATACCTTTAGCGCCTAAACGCATTGCGTTTTGTACTGCACGTTTCATAGCGCGACGGAACATTACACGACGCTCTAATTGAGAAGCGATGCTGTCTGCAACTAATTTTGCATCTAATTCAGGTTTTTTCACTTCAGCGATGTTGATTTGTGCTGGAACGCCTGCGATAGCCGCAACTGCGTTACGTAATTTTTCAACATCTTCGCCTTTTTTACCAATTACGATACCAGGACGAGCTGTGTGAATAGTTACACGGATGCTTTTTGCTGGACGCTCAATAGTGATGCGTGAAACTGAAGCATTCGCTAATTCTTTATTCAAGAATTTACGTACTTTGAAATCGCCATCTAAATTATCAGCGAAATCTTGTGTATTCGCGAACCAAGTAGAGCTCCAAGGCTTAACAATACCTAGGCGAATACCATGTGGATGTACTTTTTGACCCATTGCTATTCCTCTACTTTATTAACGATCTGACACAACCACAGTGATGTGGCTAGTACGTTTTAAAATACGATCTGCACGACCTTTAGCACGTGGCATAACACGTTTCATGCTTGGACCTTCATCTACGAAAATCTTCGCTACTTTAAGATCATCGATATCTGCACCGTCATTGTGCTCTGCGTTAGCAATTGCTGATTCAAGCACTTTTTTCACTAAAGCTGCCGCTTTTTTGTTAGTGAAAGTTAAAATTTCTAATGCTTGAGCAACTTTCTTGCCGCGGATTAAATCCGCAACTAAGCGAGCTTTTTGCGCTGAAGTGCGAGCGTAACGATGTTTTGCAATAGTTTCCATCTTTTACCCCTTACTTCTTAGCTTTCTTATCCGCAGCGTGACCGCGGTAAGTACGAGTCGGTGCAAATTCACCTAATTTATGACCGATCATTTCATCAGATACATAAACAGGAACGTGCTGACGACCATTATGGACTGCGATGGTCAATCCGATCATTGACGGAATGATCATTGAACGACGGGACCAAGTTTTAATTGGTTTTTTATCCCCGCTTTCCACCGCCTTCTCTACCTTCTTCAACAAGTGTAGGTCAAGGAAAGGACCCTTCTTGAGAGAACGTGGCATGGCTAATCCTCTTTATTAATTAATATTATTTACCACGACGACGTACGATGAATTTATCAGTACGTTTGTTATGGCGAGTTTTCTTACCTTTAGTTTGAACGCCCCAAGGTGTTACTGGGTGTTTACCAAAGTTACGACCTTCACCACCACCGTGTGGGTGATCTACTGGGTTCATTGCTGTACCACGAACTGTTGGGCGAATGCCTCTCCAGCGGTTAGCACCTGCTTTACCCAATACGCGAAGCATATGTTCTGAGTTACCAACTTCACCAATAGTCGCTGTACACTCAGCTAATACTTTACGCATTTCGCCTGAACGAAGACGTAAAGTAACATAGTTACCTTCACGAGCGATAATTTGTACATACGCACCAGCTGAACGTGCGATTTGACCGCCTTTACCTGGTTTCAATTCAACGTTATGTACTGTCGAACCAACTGGGATATTACGCATTGGTAACGCATTACCAACTTTAATCGGCGCATTTGTACCAGCTTGGATTGTATCGCCTACAGATAAACCTTTAGGTGCTAAGATATAACGGCGTTCACCATCTTTATAAAGCACTAAAGCGATATTTGCAGAACGGTTAGGGTCATATTCAAGACGCTCAACAACCGCTGGAATATCTAACTTGTTACGTTTGAAATCGATTAAACGGTAATGTTGTTTATGACCACCACCAATATGGCGAGTAGTAATACGTCCGAAATTGTTACGACCACCAGTTTTAGATTTAGTATCTAAAAGTGGAGCGTAAGGTTTACCCTTGTGTAATTCAGGGTTCACGATTTTAACAACGTGACGACGACCAGCGGAGGTCGGCTTACATTTAACGATAGCCATTATCTTCTACTCCTCCGAATTACTCTGCACCTTCAACGAAGTCAAGTGATTGACCTTCTTGAAGAGTTACATAAGCTTTTTTCCAGTCACTGCGACGTCCCATTCTTGCACCGTGACGTTTAGTTTTACCTTTCACTACAACGGTACGAACAGAATCCACTTTCACTTCAAATAATTGCTCAACTGCGTTAGCAATTTCAACTTTATTTGCATCTAAAGCTACTTTGAAAACGATAGTGTTAGACTTCTCAGCGTTATTTGTTGCTTTTTCAGAGACATGTGGTGCTTTTAACACTTTTAGCAAACGTTCTTGTTGAATCATGCTAACATCTCCTCAATTTGTTTCACAGCATCTACAGTTACAACAACTTTATCGAATGCGATTAAGCTTACTGGATCGATACCTTGAACATCACGAACGTCTACTTTGTAAAGGTTACGTGCTGCTAAGAATAGATTTTCATCTAAGCTTGCTGTGATAATTAACACATCTTCAAGTGCTAATTCTTTTAATTTTTGTACTAAAACTTTCGTTTTTGGCGCATCAACTTCGAACTTGTCAACAACCACTAAACGATCTTGACGAACAAGTTCAGAAAGAATGCTTTTGATTGCACCACGGTACATTTTCTTGTTCACTTTTTGGCTGTGATCTTGTGGTTTTGCTGCGAAAGTTACACCACCTGAACGCCAGATTGGTGATTTAATATCACCTGAACGAGCACGACCTGTACCTTTTTGACGCCAAGGTTTTTTACCTGAACCAGACACTTCAGCACGAGTTTTTTGTGCACGAGAACCTTGACGAGCACCTGCTGCATAAGCAACAACAACTTGGTGAATCAATGCTTCGTTGAACTCACGTCCGAAGGTAGTTTCAGAAACAGTTAGTGCGTTTGCACCTACAACTTGTAATTCCATCTCTATCTCCTGACTTATGCCTTAACTGCTGGTTTAACGATAACATCACCATTAGTTGCGCCTGGAACAGCACCTTTAACTAATAGTAATTTACGTTCAGCATCAACACGAACAACTTCTAGTGATTGAACGGTTACACGCTCAGCACCTAAGTGTCCTGCCATTTTTTTGCCTTTAAACACACGACCTGGAGTTTGGTTTTGACCAATAGAACCAAGCACACGATGTGATAAAGAGTTACCGTGAGTAGCATCTTGGGTACGGAAGTTCCAGCGTTTAACACCGCCAGCAAAACCTTTACCTTTAGAAGTACCAGTAACATCAACTTTTTTAACATCAGCGAAGATGTCAACATTAATTTCTTGACCTAAAGTGAATTCTTCACCTTCAGTAGTACGAAATTCCCATAAACCGCGACCAGCTTCAACACCTGCTTTCACGAAATGACCAGCTTCTGGCTTAGTTACACGACTTGCTTTTTTAGAGCCAGTAGTAACTTGAATTGCAGAATAGCCATCTGTTTCTACAGTTTTAACTTGAGTAACACGGTTGGCTTCGATTTCGATAACGGTAACTGGAATTGAAACGCCATCTTCATTGAAGATACGAGTCATACCAACTTTACGACCGACTAAACCAATCATTGTAATAACCTCTTAATTAACCTAGGCTAATCTGCACGTCAACGCCGGCAGCTAGATCTAAACGCATTAATGCATCAACAGTTTTTTCTGTTGGCTCAACAATATCAACCAAACGTTTGTGAGTACGAATTTCGTATTGATCACGTGCGTCTTTGTTCACGTGTGGAGAAATCAACACAGTGAAACGCTCTTTACGAGTTGGTAACGGAATTGGACCACGAACTTGTGCACCAGTACGTTTAGCTGTTTCTACGATCTCCGCAGTAGACTGATCGATCAAACGGTGATCGAATGCTTTCAAGCGGATACGGATTCTTTGGTTCTGCATTAGACCAGAGCTCCAATCAAAATTTAGCTAATAAAAAACTAACACCAACACTTTTCTTACTTCTAAAAACGAAAAGGGGTGCAAGTTGACCTATTTATAGTTTCCCAATCGGAAACATTTTGCGTATTACCTATTGTAATACCCGTTTAATAAATGATTACATTAAACGGCTCTCATTAAGAAAGCTGGTGGATTATACCTGAATTAAGGCAGATTGCAAGTATCTTTTTAATGTATATGTTTACTTCATATAAATTGCTTTGGTCTAAGGATTTTTCAACGAAATATATATACCCAAAAGTTATAATGAAATTTAATTTTTATTATTGATAACTATAAATATTAATGATTAAATCATAACCACTGTAAGATGTTGTTGTTTATACATTTTACAAAAAAAGGACTTTTTTATTTATCCAAACCAAGAGAATAGATATGAAAAATATGACACTGAATCGTTTAATCTCGCCGCAAAAAAATTTTAAACTCAATAAAATCTTACTCACATTATTTGCCTTAAATATTGCGCCTACTGTTTTAGCTTTTCCCACAATCACTGTCACTGAAACCACCCTTTCAGTCATAGACAAACATCAGGATAATGAACCCCTTGTTTTTGGTTTAGTTAAAACGAACCAAAGCACTAACTTTGATGAAAAACATCTTTTAAAAGATAACATTCGTATCGACATTGATAATTCAAAAAACCAAGCAAATTCACAAACATTTGGAATTATTTATCTAGTAAAACCAACTCCATCCGATGCAATAGTCACAACGGATACGATTGGTAACAAAAATACCAGCTTAACGAATATCTCTGCTGTTGGGAAAGACATTACATACGGCATCGCAGCTTTAGGTACAAAAAATAAAAATGGTCCTAAGCTGATATTTGAAGGAAAAAAACTTGAAGTAAGCGTTAATTCGCTTAATAACTATGCAATGGGAATAAATGTTCAGAATAATACATTTGGTCAAAATGGTTATGCTCCTGCAACAGTTATTATCAATACTGAAAATACTCTTATCAACGCAAAATCAACACTCAAATTTAACGAAAAAGATCAAGATAATTATGCAATTGCTATGTCTGTGTTCTCTCAAGGTGTATTAGAGATTAATGGTAATTTAGAAGTACATGCAGATACGTTACTTTCTACTCGAGGAGATGCGATTACAAGAATAAATAAAATCAATGACCCGAATAAATTGATTAAACTACACGGTGATATTCATTTTAATTATGATAAACAAACCAGTGGTACACCGATTATCGCCGATGTTGCCATCAACTTAGCGAATGATGCATCTTATTGGAAAGGGAACTCACTCATTTCTGGTACCAATATTCCAGCAGGTTATGATGAATTAAATTCCTTTAAACTTGGCTTGGCAAATGGCGCACAGTGGTTGACAGATAAAAGCAGTATTGTGAATGAACTCACTATAAATAATGGGGTCATTAATATGGCTGGCGATAATACACAAACTGTAAAAATTGAGAGAATCACGGGTCCTGCAGGGACAGTCAATATTCTCGTATCTCAACAAGGTAATGTGCTAGAAACAGGGAGATTGGCTATTCTTTCATCAGGAAATTTACCACATGCCGTAGACAAAACAAAACTGACATTCAACTATCTTGGATTAAATGCAGATCAGCTCGCTTATGATCCTAAATTACTGAACAAATTAGTTTCGAATACATCCGCGCCAGAAAGTCAAGACCCAACGATTACTGCCGAGATCTCAGAAGGCTTACTTGCAGGTAAATTGTCGGCTGAGTTAGAGAATCATTTAACAGGAAACAAAGTTAAACGTATCCATCAAAGTAATAGCACTAGAACCCTTGATTATATTCGCCATATTTCTGCTTTATCTGCGTTCGCTTGGAGACAAGAAAACAATACATTACATCAACGCCTAGGTGAACTACGTAACATGAGTAGCAATGATGGAGTGTGGGCTCGAGTGAGCGGTAATAAACTCAAACTTCAAGATGACTACAGCAATACCAACACAGCTGTCCAAGTCGGTTATGATAAAGCAATTGGTGACTGGCACTATGGTTTTGCGCTTAGCCATAACCGCGGAAAAACGCATGTAACGGCAGGAACAGCTAAAAACAAAGACACCTCACTTTCTCTTTATGCAACATGGTTAGCTCAAGATGGACTCTATTCTGACATCGTATTACGACAAGGATATCTATCAAATGACTATACTTATGATGTTGAAGCAGGAAAAACTGTCGCTGACTATCACACTTGGGGTGTTTCTCTCAGTGGTGAAATCGGTAAAAAAATTGCGCTTAACAACCAATGGTCTATTACGCCACAAGCACAATTATCATCATTCTTCATCAATGGTAAAGATTACACCACAGAAAACGGTCTACGTGTTTCACAAGACACATATAAAAGTACGGTTGGTCGTTTAGGCGTGCAACTTGGCAGAAATATCAAAGAAAACAGCGATATCTATCTTAAAGTTTCTTGGTTACATGATTTCTCAAATCACGTATCAGGCAAAGTAACAAGTAGAAATGTGAGTAAAACCTTTGAACGCCGTTCAGATCGTGCTTGGTTAGAAACGGGATTAGGTATTAACCATAAATTATCTAAAACAAGCTATGTATATGCAGATATGAGCCAAATGTCAGGTAAACATCTCAAATCACCTTGGCAATGGAATATGGGTATGCGTGTTGAATTTTAATTAACGCATCTCCGCTGAAACCTAAAACCACTTTCATCTGAAAGTGGTTTTTTAACGTCAATATCAGTAAATCATTCATAACGATAATTTCAATATCTATCATGAAATGTTATGATAAATGTCTATTCTTTATGCTTTAATGAGCTGTTATGTCTACACGTCTTACCACAATAAAATCAAAAATTCGTTATTTTTTATATAAAAAAATTCGTCAAACCCATCGTATATCGCGCAAAACACTAGAGTTTACCTGCTTATTAATTGGCGCGGCGCTGGTTGCACTTTTTTCCCTTGGTTTTGCTAAATTTGCCGATCTTGGTTTAGAGTTGAATGCTCACTGGACAGCCCAATATCCTGTTGCAGTCTGGTTTGTTCTGCCTTTAGGGCTAGCTTTATTGGCATGGTTTACTGCCAAATATACGCCTTATGTAGCAGGCAGTGGTATACCACAAGTGATCGCGTCCATGAGTCTGCCCTATGGACCGAATAAAAACCGACTCATTGCATTCTGGCAAACGTTATGGAAAATTCCTCTGACTTTCTTAGCAATGCTCATTGGCGCCTCAGTTGGACGAGAAGGTCCTTCTGTTCAAGTGGGCGCTGCTGTTATGCTAGCCTGGGGTAACTTTTGCCGTAAACATGGTGTCGCATTTAACGGGCTAAGTGCAAATGAGTTAATGGCAACAGGTGCTGCAGGTGGATTGGCAGCGGCATTCAATGCGCCATTAGCTGGCGTCATTTTTGCCATTGAAGAACTGGGGCGTGGTGTCCTATTACGCTGGGAACGTCGTGTGCTGTTAGGTGTACTTGCCGCGGGTTTTATTCTGGTCGCCATTGAAGGAAATAATCCTTACTTTCCACGATATCATGGAGAAACATCTGTTCCTTATATGTTTTTATGGGTGGGACTGTGTGGTCTCGTTTGTGGTGTTTTAGGAGGAATTTTTGCCCGCTTATTAGTAAAAGGTCTCGCAGGGCTCTCTCCTGCGAAGATACGAGGCTGGATTCGTCGCCACCCAATTTATATCGCGCTATTACTTGGTTTATTTTTAGCCGCACTAGGCACATATACACAGGGAAAAACTTACGGTACAGGTTATGAAGTAGTGGCACATGCTTTAGATGGTGGAGAAACACCTGCAGAGTTGGGTATATTAAAACTTTTCTCTACAGTGGCGACCTATTGGACAGGTGTAGCGGGAGGGATTTTTACACCCGCCTTAACGACGGGCGCAGGTATTGGCGCACAAATTTGGGCATTCACAGATGGTAGCGTTGATCAACGTTTATTCGTTTTACTTTGTATGGCTGGCTTTCTTGCAGGGGCCACACAATCCCCCGTCACATCAAGTGTCGTCGTGATGGAAATGACAGGTTGTCAGCCTGTATTATTTTGGTTATTGATTTGTTGTTTAGTTTCGTCCATTATTTCACGCCAATTTCATCCTAAACCTTTTTATCATTTTGCAGCGGGACGTTTCCGCCAACGTATTCAAGAAGACACAAAAGAAGAACAAAAATGAGCCAAAATCAACCGCACTTTTATCGAGGTCGCTTTTCTGTAGCACCAATGCTAGATTGGACAACACGTCATTGTCGCTACTTCCATCGTCAATTTAGCCAACATGCTTTGCTCTATACAGAGATGGTGACAACGGGAGCTATTCTCTACGCGAAATATGATCATCTCGCGTTTTCTCCTGATGAAAATCCTGTTGCACTACAGTTAGGCGGTAGCGATCCCGTCCAATTAAGTCAATGTGCTCAATTAGCAGAACAGCGTGGTTACCATGAAATTAATTTGAATGTAGGCTGTCCCTCTGACCGTGTCCAAAATGGGATGTTCGGCGCCTGTTTAATGGCAAAAGCGGACTTAGTTGCGGAATGTGTCAACGCAATGCAAGCAGTAGTTCATATTCCTGTCACAGTAAAAACACGTATTGGTATTGATGAATTGGATAGCTACGACTTCTTGTGCGATTTTGTACAAAAAGTTGCTCAAGCGGGCTGCCAAGAATTTATTATCCATGCGAGAAAAGCCTGGCTTTCGGGGCTAAGTCCGAAAGAAAACCGTGAAATTCCGCCTTTAGATTATGAACGGGTATACCAACTAAAACGGGATTTTCCTCATTTACTTATGAGTATTAACGGTGGCATTAAAACCATTGAAGAAATGCAACAGCATTTACAACATATGGACGGGGTCATGATTGGACGCGAAGCGTATCAAAATCCAAGTTTATTGGGCTATATCGATCACGCGCTATTTGATCCTACCCGTCCAATCATCACACCACGAGAAGCAGTGGAAAATATGTTCCCTTATATTGAGCAACAGCTGAGCCAAGGCGTTTATCTCAATCATATAGTGCGCCATATGCTTGGTGCCTTCCAATCTTGTAAAGGCGCTCGTCAGTGGCGGCGTTATTTAAGTGAACATGCCCATAAAGCAGGTGCAGGGCTAGAAGTTGTTGAAACTGCACTAAGTTTTGTTGAGGAAAGCTAAAAAAGTGCGGTCAAATTTTTAAAATTTTGACCGCACTTTTGTTTTATCGAATAAATTGAATCGGCTTAAAGGATGTTTTCAAATTTTTCCATCACCCATTTTGGCCAAACACTTGATTGCACTTCACCGATATGCTTTTTCTGCAATAATAGCATCACTAAGCGAGAACGACCAATTCCTCCGCCAATTGATAATGGTAAACGCCCATTAATTAAATCTTGGTGCCAATCAAATTGTAAACGATCTTCATTGTTCGTTAACGCGAGTTGCTTACGCAGTGCAGCTTCATCTACACGGATCCCCATCGAAGAAAGTTCGAATGCACGTTCTAATACTGGGTTCCAAACTAAAATATCACCATTTAAACCGTAATACCCCTTTTCCGAAGGTGTCGTCCAGTCATCATAATCTGGTGCACGCATATCATGTGGTTTGCCATCTGACAATTTGCCACCAATACCAATGAGGAATACGGCGCCATGTTCTTTACAAATGGCATTTTCACGCTCTTTATCGTTCATGTTTGGGAAACGCTGAACCAATTCTTCACTGTGCACAAATTGAATCTCTTTTGGTAAAAATCGTGTTAAACCAAATTTATTACTCACTGCTTCTTCTGTTTCCAAAATCGCAGCATAAATTGAACGTACAGTTTGTTTTAAATATTCTACATTACGCTGTTCAGGAGAAATGACTTTTTCCCAGTCCCATTGATCTACATAAACGGAATGAGTCTGATCTAGTGAATCTTCATCAGGACGCAACGCCGTCATATGTACAAATAAACCTTCTCCTTGTGCAAAATTAAAACGTGCTAAGGTATGACGCTTCCATTTGGCTAAGGAGTGAACGACTTCAAAAGTGGCATCTGTGATCTGTTTCACATTTACTTGCACGGCTTTCTCTGCCCCTGAAAGATTATCTTGAATACCATTACCAACTTGACTTAGGATAGGTCCCTGAACTTCAACGATCCCTAAATGTTCTGCTAATTTTTCTGTGAAGGTGTTCTTTGCGAAACTAATTTCTTGTTGTTGTAGAATAAATGACTTTTTCATTACTTAATACCTTAAAAAAATAGATCTATATCAAAAATTGTTTGATATTATTTAATATTCAAGCAACATAACTCAACACATTTCCTTAAAAAAGGGTTATACTATAGATAAATTCAAATGCAAAAGATGTTTTTTTGAATAAAATCTAAAAAGGATAACCTTATGCACAACATTGATAATCTAGATCAGCAAATTTTACGTGTATTAACTAAAGATGCTCGCACACCTTATGCTGAAATGGCCAAAAATTTTGGGGTGAGTCCCGGTACGATTCATGTACGCGTTGAAAAAATGCGCCAAGCTGGCATCATTGAGGGAACGAAAGTTCGAATTAATGAACGGAAACTCGGTTATGACGTATGTTGTTTTATTGGTATTATACTAAAAAGCGCCAAGGACTATGAAAAAGTCATTAAAAAACTCGAATGCTTTGACGAGGTAGTTGAAGCCTATTATACAACAGGAAATTATTCCATTTTTATTAAAGTCATGACGCATACTATCGCAGAATTACATTCTGTGCTTGCAACAAAAATTCAATTAATTGATGAAATTCAATCAACTGAAACCCTAATTTCAATGCAAAATCCGATTTTGCGTGATATTAAACCCTAACCTAACATAATAATAAGGAGAGATTATGTCAGAAGTATTTCATTTAGGTTTAACAAAAGCCATGTTAGAAGGTGCAAAACTTGCAATTACACCAGGTGCACCAGAACGTGTTGAAAAAATTGCACGCTTATTAGAGCGCCCAAAATTTCTTGCATCAACACGTGAATTTACCTCTTGGCTAGGTTATATCGGGGATAAAGCAGTTGTTGTCTGTTCAACAGGGATTGGTGGACCATCTGTTTCTATTGCCGTCGAAGAACTTGCACAATTAGGCGTACGTACTTTCTTGCGAATTGGTACCACGGGTGCAATTCAACCCCATATTAATGTCGGTGACATTTTAGTGACAACAGGTGCAGTCCGTTTAGACGGCGCAAGTTTACACTTTGCACCAATGGAATATCCTGCGGTGGCTAACTTTGAATGTACTACTGCACTCTATCAAGCAGCGAAAGCTTGTGCGAATCAAAACGTTTATGTTGGTATTACCGCTGCTTCTGATACGTTCTATCCTGGACAAGAACGTTATGACACATACAGTGGTAAAGTCTATCGCCATTTCCAAGGCTCATTAAAGCAATGGCAAGATCTCAATGTCATGAACTTTGAAATGGAATCTGCGACATTATTTACAATGTGCTCTGCTTTAGGCTTACGCGCGGGTATGGTTGCAGGCGCCATTGTTAACCGTACGCAACAAGAAATCCCAAATGAAGAGCTCGCGAAAAACGTCGAGAAAAATGCTATCGAAGTCGTTGTTAAAGCGGCAGCACAACTCGTATAACATTTAACCTCTTTTCTACTAAAAACGCTTGATTTCACATCAAGCGTTTTCTTTTTTTATTCTCATCATTTTTCAAAAATCCACCGCACTTTGTTTAGCCATTCAACTTTTTCTATATTATTTAACCTTTTTTAGTATGATTTATCGCCTTTTGTTTATAAATTATGTACAATAAAAAGCTTTCTTGCTTTACTACTCTTTTGAGATTTTTTTATGACATTTTCTTCACCAAATATTGGTTTTATTAGTCTCGGTTGCCCTAAAAATTTAGTTGACTCTGAACGTATTTTGACAGAATTACGTTCTGATGGTTATAACATCATTCCCAGTTATGAAAACGCGGACTTAGTGATTGTTAACACTTGTGGTTTCATTGACAGTGCCGTTCAAGAATCGCTAGAAGCGATTGGCGAAGCACTAGAAGAAAATGGGAAAGTCATTGTAACAGGCTGCTTAGGTGCGAAAGAAGACCGTATTCGTGAAGTTCATCCCAAAGTATTGGAGGTCACAGGTCCACATAGTTATGAAGCTGTGATGACTCAAGTACACAAATATGTCCCGAAGCCAGCGTACAACCCTTATATTAACCTTGTACCAAAGCAAGGGGTAAAACTCACACCAAAACATTATGCTTATTTAAAAATTTCAGAGGGATGCGACCATCGTTGCACATTCTGTATTATCCCATCGATGCGTGGTGATCTGGAAAGCCGCTCCATTGTACAAGTATTAGACGAAGCAAAACGTCTCGTGGAGGCTGGAGTAAAAGAGCTCTTAATTGTTTCACAAGATACCTCTGCTTATTCACTCGATCAGCGAAAAGAAAACCAAAATAAGACAGTTTTCTGGAATGGTATGCCAATTAAAAACAATCTCATTAGTTTATGTGAGCAATTAGGCACATTAGGTGTCTGGGTACGCCTACATTACGTGTATCCCTATCCACATGTTGATGACCTAATTCCACTCATGGCAGAAGGCAAAATTTTGCCTTACTTAGACATTCCATTACAACATGCCAGTCCAACGATTCTGAAAGCCATGAAAAGACCTGGCTCAATTGACCGCACATTAGAACGAATTAAAAAATGGCGTGAAATTTGTCCAGATTTGACATTGCGTTCAACTTTTATTGTCGGTTTCCCAGGCGAAACCGAGGAAGATTTCCAATTACTCTTAAACTTCTTAAAAGAGGCACAACTTGATCGCGTAGGTTGCTTTAAATTTAGTCCTGTTGAAGGAGCTGCTGCAACCACAATGCCAAATCAAGTACCAGAAGAGGTCAAAGAAGAGCGTTTCCACCGTTTTATGCAATTACAGCAGCAAATCTCTACTGAGCGCCTACAACAAAAAGTAGGTAAAACCCTCACCGTAATAGTCGACGAAGTGAATGACGAAGGAATCATTGCACGCGCTATGGCAGATGCACCAGAAATTGATGGTGTTGTCTATATTGATAATCCAAACGATCTAGAGGTTCAAGTTGGACAATTTATCCGCGCGTACATTACTCATGCAGACGAGTACGATCTTTACGGAGATTTAACAAATTAGTTACATTTTCATCATGTTATCACGTTGAACATAGTGATTAATTTGTAATCATCATACAGTAAATGTCCAATTTATTTTTTATCTATCCTTATTTCATAAGCAGTATCGGGGAATAAGGAGCATTACTCATTTAATAAATAAGAATCTTTATCTTCTCAATCTCTCTAACGGAAATAGGTAAAATAAAATGAATAAAATCTACCGCACCTTATGGAATAAAGCGACACAAAGCAGCGTTGTTGTGTCAGAACTCACCAAATCTGGTGGTAAAAAATCATCAGCCAAAACTGGTTTAGTTAATGCTGCTGGGAATATCACCTTAACGGCATCGTTACTCTTCACCACAACTTCAGTTATCGCAACAACAGAAAGTGGCGATAACTTTGAGCAAGCTAAACACAAAACTTGTTACTATAACCCAACGACTCAAAATGTCATCTGTGGTGACAAAGACACAACCGCTGCAACAAAATTTGATTCAAAACCAAGCAAATCTGTTGCGATTGGTAGAAAAGTGAAAACATCGGGGGAAAGTAATGTCGCAATTGGTGCAGATAGCGCAACTACGCATACTGCCTCGATTGCTATTGGTGCTGGTGCAAAAGCAACAAACGATGAAACAGTTGCGATTGGCAAAGGAGCAAAAGCAGAAGGACAATGGGATATTTCTATTGGTCGTAATACGGGTTCTACAGGAAGCAAAAACAGTAACATTGCGGTTGGTGATGGTGCATTAAAAGATGCTCAAGGAACAAACAATATTATTGCGATAGGTACAGGCGCCTCGTCTCAGAGTGGTGGGTCTCACAATGTTGCTATAGGTACAGAAGCAAATAAAAATATCACTACACATTATGCTACCGCTGTAGGTTACAAAACTGCAGCATCTGGTCAAAGTTCTGTTGCAATAGGGAATGGCGCAAAATCCATAGGTGCCACTTCTGTCGCACTAGGATTTACTTCAGCAGCTAATGCCGATTTTGCGATTGCCGTGGGACGTGAAGCAAAAGCAGGGGCATCTTCTGTGGCACTAGGGGCAAAAACGGATGCCTCACAACCAGCAACAATTGCATTAGGTGTAGGAGCAAAAGCAAAAGATCAACGTGCAATAGCAATCGGTGAAAATGCAGATGCATCAGGTCAATTCGCTATCGCAATTGGGACAAAAGACATCAAAGCAACGGGGGCGGCTTCCGTTTCGATTGGACGTGGAACCAAAACAAGATCGCATCACTCCATTGCCATTGGTCTTGATGCAGAAACGGGTGTAGAAGGCAGTGGTGTGAAAGACGCAGAAAGTGCAATCGCGTTAGGACAAAAAGCCAAAGCCAAACAACAACATTCGATCGCATTTGGTCATGAGGCAATGGCAAACCATAAAGATGCGGTTGCACTCGGTGCAAATTCTGTCACAGCAGATGTAATCAAAACCAACGATGCAACAGTACAGGGCTTTACTTATTCAGGTTTTGCTGGCAATGCGCCACTTTCTACCGTCAGTATTGGTTCAGACACAATAAAACGCACATTAACCAATGTGGCTGCAGGACGTATTTCAGAAAATAGCACAGATGCAGTCAATGGCAGCCAATTATATTTAGCATTAAATACGTTCGGATATGTCGGTGACACACTCGTTAAAAATGTATTAGGCGGCAATGCGAACATTGAAAAAGCAGGCAATACTGCTGGTTCTTTAACCATGTCCAATATTGGTGGTACAGGACAAAATACGCTCCATGATGCCATTGCTGCGGTAAATACTGCAGCCGCACAAAAAACAGAAGTCATTGCGGGTAAAAACATAACTGTGAAAAATACAGGCAGCACAACACACCCTCGTTATACGGTTGAAACCACAGAAGACGTTGAGTTTAAAACAGTAAAAGTTGGCGAAAACCAAGAAATCGAAATGGATAAAGATGGGATTACTGCTGGTAATGTGTATATCAATACACAAGAAGATGATATTACGGGATTAAGTAATACGACGTTAGGACAAGATAACTTTGCTGCAGATGGTCGTGCGGCAACAGAAGAACAATTAAGTGAAACTGTTGATAATGTCGTCAAAGTGCTGGGCGGCAATGCACAAAATGAAAATGGCGAAATCAGTATGAGTAATATCGGTGATACGGGTGAAAATACGATTCATGATGCCATCAAAGCAATCAATGCGACCGCTAAAGCCGCTAAAACAACGGTTGAAGCGGGTGAAAATATTGAAGTAACGACGAAAGCAGCTGACGATGGTAGTCAAACTTATACGGTCGCAACGAAAAAAGACGTGAAATTTAACAGTGTGGTCACAAGCGGTACGAAAATCGATCATAATGGCGTAACCTTTGTGAACGATGAAGGAACTGCGATTTCAAATAGTCCAATCATCAGTAAAACAGGCATTGATGCTGGTCAGCAAAAAGTAAAACAAGTCCAAAATGGAGAGGTGACTAAAGCGAGCAAAGATGCGGTAAACGGCAGTCAGTTATTTGCTCAAGGTGAAGGCGTAAAAAACATGATCGGCGGTAATACAACTTACGACGCCACTACAGGTAAATACACAAACCAGGACATTGGTGGAACAGGCAAAAACACGATTCATGATGCCATCAAAGCCAGCCAAACTGAAGTAACGGCAGGTAAAAATATGAAAGTGGCATCAAGTAAAGGGGCAAATGGACAAACCGTATACCAAGTTGCAACACAAGATAAGGTTGCCTTTACAGAAGTCAAAGTCGGACCGAATGTGACAATGAATGAATCTGGTCTACAAGTCGGCAATATTCACCTAAATACTGTTACTAACAAGATCACGGGGATTGCAAAAGGCGAGGTATCTGCGACCAGTACTGAAGCAATAAATGGTAGTCAGCTCTATCACACTCACCAACATATTAATAAGTTAGACAAAAACTTACGTGCAGGTATTGCAGGAGCTAACGCGGCAGCAGGTCTTCCACAAGCCTATTTACCAGGTAAAAGCATGGTTGCTATTGCTGCAGGAACGTATAAAGGTGAAAATGCTTTAGCATTAGGGGTTTCTCGTATTTCAGATAATGGTAAAGTGATCATTAAATTAACGGGAAACACTGACTCCCGTGGCGATGTCGGGGGAAGTGTCGGCGCAGGTTATCAATGGTAATCTCAAGCTACGGCTGAACACATAAATAAATGAGGCGCTATTCGATTGTATTGAATAGCGCCTCATTGTATTCTAGTGAGTCATATGTATTTGATTATCCATAGAGGATCGAAATGACTATTCGTATTTTATTTGTGTGTTTAGGCAATATCTGCCGCTCTCCCATGGCAGAATTTCTGATGCGAGAAAAAATAAAACAAGCAACATTACAAAACGTGATTGAAACCAGCAGTGCAGGAACATCAGGTTGGCACGATGGTGAAAATATGCATTGTGGTACAGCAGAAATCTTAGACTTACATCACATTGACAGTGCAGGATTTCAAAGCAGAAAAGTGCGGTCAGAAGATTGGTCATTGTATGATTACATAATTGCGATGGATGACAACAACTTACAAGATCTTGAGGCACTTTTTGGACATCATCCTGACAAACTATTTAAAATCACCGATCTGTGCCCCCAGTTAGACTACCGTGAAATACCTGACCCTTGGTACACTAAAAACTTCCAGCAGACTTATCAATTATTAGATCAATGTTGTGATGCTTTACTTAATAAAATACGGATGATGCACTCTCTTTAAATTTGTGATCTATAACACATTTATTTTATGTGAATTTCGATAAGATAACTGCTAGGTGTCTATTTTTTATACTTCACTACAAAAAGGAGTACTTATGTTTCCCGAATTTCGTGATTTGATTTCTCAATTAAAAATTGAAGATTCTCATTTTGGTCGTTTATTTGATAAGCACAATGAATTAGATCAACGTATCAAAAATATTGAATTAAATATCGAACTTGGTACGCCTAATGAAGTAGAAAATCTGAAAAAAGAAAAACTACGCTTAAAAGATGAAATGTACGCTATCCTCAAAAAGCATCAATAACGTAAAACTGAAAAAAAGAACCGCACTTAATGTGCGGTTCTTCATTATCTTACTGCGATTAGTGTTTGCATCCACCATTACCACAGCAGCCATCATGTTCGTGATGGTGATCATGGTGATCATGATGATCGTGGCTTCCACATCCACAACCATGATCATCGTCATGGTGGTGATGACCACCACAGCAACCGCCTTCTTGATGAACATGACCATGTGTCATCTCTTCTTCTGTCGCTTGACGTGTCGCAACAACTTCAACGGTAAATAATAATTCTTGACCTGCAAGCATGTGGTTACCATCAACAACAACATCATTTTCCGCGACTTCCGTAATCACCACTGGCAGTGGACCAATATCCGTATCTGCGATAAAACGCATACCCACAACGAGTTCATCAACTCCTTGGAACACATCTTTTGGTACACGTTGCACCATATTTTCATTGTATTCACCGTAACCTTCTTCAGGTTGCACACGTACTTCAAATTTATCGCCCACGGCTTTGCCTTCTAAGGCATTTTCTAGCCCAATCACTAAATTATTATGACCTTGTAAATACTCTAATGGTTGATTTGTCGGCGCCTCATCAACTAATACACCGTCTGCAGTGCGAACTTGGTAAGCGATGCTTACTACAACATTTTTTGCTACTTTCATTATTACTCCAATTTTTAGCGAATGAATTTTGTCATTGTATAAGAAATATCATCCATTAGAAAGTTAATCATGGATTAATTCAATTTTTGCGTGAACTTCTGCTCGAATCTTAGTTCGCCCTGCCTCTAGCTCAATCTCATCTTGATAAGAGGAAGCAGAATTTGCCTGCATCATTTTGGTCGCATAAGCACGTGGTTGAATCATATCATGAGGGGTAGATAAATTGAGTTCAAGCACCTTATACCCTTTGCTCTTTAAGCTAGTTTGGATCACCTTTGCTTTTTGTTCAAATCTTTGTAATACGGCTTGAGTCATTTCTTGTTCTAACGCAGCCAATTTTTCTGTTGATAACGTGGCATAAAGTTTTTCAATCATAAGATGATGATTTAACTCACCAATCAATTTAGCCAATGCAACAGAATCTTTACTTTGTAAAACTAATTCAGCACGACTCACCCAACCATTTTGCTTACCCTCTTTTCCATAACGTACATAAGTATTTCTTTCTTGTGATTGAATCGCCACACTATCTTGTTTTTTAACCAAAGCGACCGCTGCATTCATACGTTCTGTCACTTTCTGATTCAATATATGAATATCTTTGCCCTCTTCTTGTGTAAACATGACGACTTGCATGAGATCTTGAGCCACCTCTTTTTCAACCTCCGCATTAAATGTGATAATGTTCATCGGCGGTGCTTCAGCATAAGTTTCTGTCGCAAAAGGTAATGCCAACAAAGCTAACGTAAGATGTTTCAATTTCATAACCTATCCTTATTAAGAATCAAAAAATAATCACTTATTAGGCAATACCCACTTTAAATAGTTCCAAAAGAAAACCGCACTCCTAGCAAAGCCAAAAGTGCGGTCTTATTTCATACGATTTTAAAATTAATGACGCTCATCTTCATCATCAAAAAACTCACCGTCATCACCATATTCGTCATCATTCTCATTTGGATCTTCAAAATAGGTTCCCCACCCATCATAGATGCCACCCAATTTCTCAACTAAAGGAATAAGCTCTTTTTGTTGAGCATCAATAATTTCAGGTTTTAATGCAACTTCACTGATAATATCAAAACAGAAAATCAGTTTTCCATTATCATCCTCAAACTCTTCTGCTTCAGAAACTTCATAACCAGCTTTAAATGCTTCTACTGCGATTTTTTCCAACTTATCAAAATCATGATGTGCGATATGATGTTCAATAATATACAACGCATCAGGATCACTGCCGTCATTCAATAAATCTGTGATAATTTCACGTGTTTCTGTTTGTAATGCTTGTAAATCAGTCATAATCATTGCCCCTTAGAGATAAACGAGCACTATTGTAAAGTGTCTAGGTAAGTTAAACAAGGTACGCCCTTTTCGCAAGGCAAATAAAAAATCTTCCACAATGGGAAGATTTTTTGAGGATACATGTGATTATTTTTTTAATAAATCACGAATCTCCGTTAATAACACTTCTTCATTTGAAGGTTTCGCTGGCGCTTCTTCTACTGCTGGAGTCTCACGTTTTAATTTATTTAACGCTTTAATCATTAAGAAAATCGCAAAAGCAATGATTGTGAAATCAAATACTGTTTGAATAAACGCGCCGTAATTTAATGTTACTGCAGGCACATCGCCTACGGCTTCTTTTAAGACAATACTTAAATCTTTAAAATCCACGCCACCAGTAAGAATACCTAATACTGGCATAACAACATCACCCACTAACGAACTCACAATCTTACCGAATGCACCACCGATAATCACACCAACAGCCATATCTACAACATTGCCGCGCATTGCAAATTCGCGAAATTCTTTAATAAAACTCATACATGCTCCTAAATAAAATTTAATCTAAATCGGTAGGCATTATAGAAGCTTTTACTTTCTTGTACAGCGTATTTACGCTACTTTAAATAAAGAATACACTCGGCTGAAATAGTTTTTCAATATCCGACACAACCTTCTTATCGCTTAAATACACAATCACATGATCTTCATCTTCAATCACTAAATTTTTCTTAGCCATAATCACTTCTTCACCACGCAAGATTGCTCCCACAATCGCACCTTGCGGTAATTTTAATTCTGAAATTTTACGACCAATCACTAGAGAGGAGCTTTCTTCACCATGAACAATAATCTCAAGCGCCTCTGCCACTCCGTGTCGCAATGAAGCAACATTGACAGTGTCTCCTTTACGTACATGACTTAATAGTGCAGAAATTGTTGCTTGCTGTGGTGAAACCGCAATATCGATAGTACCACCTTGGATAAGATTGATATACGCCATACGCTGAATTAATACCATGGCTTTCTTCGCACCTAAACGTTTCGCCAGTAAAGCCGACATGATGTTCGCTTCATCATCACTCGTTAAAGATAAAAACACATCAATATTTTCAATCTGTTCTTCAAATAAAAAAGACTGATCCGATGCATCACCACAAAAAATCAGCGTATTTGAAAGTTTTTCTGCCAATGCAGTAGCACGCTCCGCATTACGTTCAATTAATTTGACCGAACATTTTCCTTCCAGCGATTTTGCTACACCAATCCCAATATTACCGCCGCCAGCAATCATAATACGCTTATAGGGTTTCTCTAAACGCTGCAACTCACTCATAACAGCTTTAATATGAATCGTTTCACAAATAAATGTGACTTCATCACCTGCTTCAATAATCGTTGAGCCCTGTGGGCGAATCACTTTATCTTGACGTAAGATCGAGACAATACGGCAATCAATATGTGGCATATGATCTTTCAATGCAGAAATTGCATAGCCGACTAATGGTCCACCGTAATAGGCTTTTACTACCACAAGACTAATACGCCCCTCAGCAAAATGAGCAACTTGCAAAGCTCCTGGATAATCAATTAAACGCGTAATTTCATCTGTAACGAGCTTTTCTGGTGAAATAATATGATCAATTGGCAACACACTCGGTTGAAATAATTTATCTTTTTCGCGTAAATATTCTGCATTGCGAATACGGGCAATTTTGGTTGGGGTATTGAATAGCGTATAACTAATTTGGCAAGCGACCATATTAATTTCGTCTGAACTGGTGACTGCGACCAATAAATCAGCATCTTGTGCTCCCGCTTCACGTAACACCTTCGGTGAAGATGCTGATCCATTTACAACACGTAAATCATGCTTACTTTGTAAATTTTCTAGCCGCAGTGACTGGTTATCGACTAACGTAATATCATTATCTTCACTGACTAAATTTTCTGCTAGGGTAGTCCCTACTTGCCCTGCCCCAAGAATGATAATTTTCATTATTCTGTTCTCTCAATCATTAACACCAACCGTTGTATACTCGATGTCACCTTCTCGTTGCGGTAATATCCCTACGGCACTCTGCCAAATAAAAATTCATCTCTTGATTTATCGGTCTAACTTGGTATTTTCCTTAACTTCGCATAATAGAAACCGTCACCACCATTTTCAGTGGGAATAAATTGAAAACCAAGGTTCGGTTCTGCAGCAGAAAAAGGTAAGTCTTCTAACTTAGCATCGCTATTTTTGCGTAGAAATTGCTCAATTTGAAATTTATTTTCTTCTGGTAAGATAGAACACGTTGCATATAATAGAACGCCATTAGGTTTCAATATTGCCCAAAGTGCCTGCAAAATTTGTGCTTGTAACTGAACAAGTTGTTCAATATCTGTTTCCTGACGCAGCCATTTGATATCTGGATGACGGCGAATCACGCCTGTTGCAGAACAAGGCGCATCTAGTAAAATTCGGTCAAATTGAACCGCACTTTCACACACTTGCTCAAGCCACTGTGATGGTTGACTTGCATCTCCACAAATCACTATTGCTGTTTGTTGCATACGCGCTAAATTCTCATGAACACGCTTTAAGCGGCTAGCCTCAATATCCAAAGCCACAACACGTGCATGAGGTGCTTGTTCTAAAATATGTGTTGTTTTTCCACCAGGTGCAGCACAGGCATCTAAAATCAATTCATTATTTTGCGGAGCTAATAACAAGGCTGACCATTGTGCATGTAAATCTTGCACGGTTACTGCACCTTGCTCAAAATGAGGAAGATGAGAAACAGCGGTTGGTTGTGCTAAGCGTAAAGCAAATGGATTATCGGCAGTAAAACATGTCATCCCCTGCTTAGCGAGTAATGTTGCATAACTTTCCACATCTGTTTGTTGCTGGTTCACACGAATCCACATCGGTGGTTTTTGATTATTCGCCTCAATAATATCACGCCAATTCGGATATACTTTTTTTAGGCGGTTGACTAACCATTCTGGATGTAACGTTTGCCAGTTTTTATCAACTTTCGCTAAGATCGGCTCTTGCTCACGTAAGAAACGACGTAATACCGCATTGACTAAACCACGCAAACTTTCAACATTAAGTGCACGCGTCGCATTGACCACTTCATCAACTGCAGCATGAGCAGGAATACGGGTATACAATAATTGATACAAACCAACTAACAATAAGCAATGCACAATGCGTGTTTTTCCTTTTAACTGTTTATCCACAAGCAACGCGATAATCTGTTCTAAACGAGGGAGTACACGACAAACACCAAAACATATTTCTTGTAACAATGGCAAATCTTGCTGCTTCACTTGATTCTGCACTTCTGGAATAAGCACAGATAATGACTTCCCTTGATCTAAAACCTGTAAAATCACCTGTGCAGCAAGTGCTCTTGTTGAAAGAGCGGTATGTTTTTTAGAAATTTTTTCACGCTTCTGCATTAGAGTACCTTACCGACAGTAAACCAATCCGCCCTTCCATTTAACAATTCTTGCGCAGACATTGGTTTCTTACCCGCGGGTTGTAACTGTAATAAATTTAATACACCTTCCGCTGTTGCAATTTGAATCCCTTGTTTATCCGCAGTTAGAATTGTACCAATAGGCTTATCGACATGTGGTAATACCGTTGCCTGATAAACTTTCAAAATGTGTTCATTACCTTGTAGATCCGTCGTTGAAAAATAACTAATCGGCCAAGGATTGAATGCACGAATACAACGTTCCAACTGTGCTGCTGACAAGCTCCAATCTAATTTAGCCTCTTCTTTAGATAATTTTTCAGCATAACTAGACTGAGAATGATCCTGCTTCACTGCCATAAATTTACCCGACTCTAAATGATCTAAAACATCAAGTAATGCTTCGGGCGCAATGTCAGCCAATTTCTGATATAAACTTGCAGAGGTTTCTTCTGGTGTAATATCACAATACACTTTATGTAACATATCGCCTGTATCCAATCCCTCATCCATCTGCATAATGGTTACACCTGTTTTCATATCACCCGCCCAAATTGCACGTTGAATAGGGGCTGCCCCACGCCAATGAGGTAATAACGAACCATGCACATTAAGACAACCCAAACGTGGCATATTCAATACAGTTTTAGGCAAAATCAAACCATAAGCAACCACAACCATCACATCTGCATTTAATGCAGCTAACTCAGCTTGAGCCTCAGGCGTACGTAATGATTTAGGTTGGTAAATCGGTAACTGGTATTGTTGTGCCAATTGTTTTACTGCACTCGCTTGTAGTTTTTTACCACGCCCTGCGGGTTTATCAGGCTGAGTGTAAACAGCAATAACATGATGAGAAGAATGAAGAAGGGCTTCTAAATGTTTAGCGGCAAAATCAGGCGTACCCGCAAAAATAATATTTAATGGTTTCATAATAAAATTAGATAATGTTCTACGTTATGAATCAAAACACCCACGCAAACGCGTGGGTACTCAATGAATTACTGCTGTTTAGCTAACTGTTTTTGCCATTTAATCAGCTTTTCTTTCATACGTTGGCGTTTCAAAGGTGATAAATAATCAGCAAATACAATGCCATTTAAATGATCGATCTCATGCTGAATACAAATAGCTAATAAACCATCTGCTTCTAAAATATATTCTTCACCATGTCGATTCAATGCTTTCACTTTCACTTTTTCTTTACGAGGTACAAAGCCTCTCATACCAGGTAAAGACAAACACCCCTCTTCAATCCCCGTTTCACCACAACTTTCAATAATCTCAGGATTAATCAATACATATTGATGTTCTTTTGTCCCTTCTACATCAATAGTGATAATACGTTGATGAATATCTACTTGTGTTGCAGCTAAGCCGATTCCTTCTTCGTGGTACATTGTTTCAAACATATTATCAACAATCTCACGAATTTGATCATCCACAACGTCAACAGGTTTTGCTACTGTTTTTAAACGCTCATCTGGATAAACAAGTACATTTAATAAAGCCATAAGTTCTCTTTTCTAATTTATTTAACAAGTCATTCTTTTATTCTAACGTTTTTTCATTTTTTTACCAAATTCTTAGGAACATTAAGACAAGAATACTGCATACTTATAAAATAAATGAAGCGGTAATAATCCCTTACATTCCGCGTTGTCATGAATCGAAAACCTGTTATCTCAATCTACGTAATGTACTTTTATCCTGTTCATTACACAATACAACATAAATAATCTCACTAATCTTTTATCTGCTGTAACTTACAAGCGCTACTCTCAACATGCAATACCAATAACATAAAAATTCCATACCTTACTCATAAAACACAAAGCAGAGATAAAAAGCAATATCGAAGTCTATCTCAGCCAGATTGGTGATGAAACAGATAAGATGTATGCAGTTCGACTGTAAGAGATACAAGTAAAATGATATTAGCCAGTAGCAGTTAT
>NZ_JBSIUM010000010.1:0-73662 GCF_054052285.1 Pasteurella sp. P03HT | reverse complement strand
TTAACATCAAGGGACCTCGTGGTCCCGCAGGTTATGAGGGGGAGATATCTAACTCATACAACGGCAATAGAAGAAATGTTCCGGTTAGTGAGTATGCTGTCGGTCAATTTTACAACTATGTAAACGAATCTTTGACACCGCAACCTGAGCGAGTTTGGGCGGGTAACGTAAACTCGGGGGATATTACATTAAGCAAGAACGCATTAGGCAAGACTGTTATCGTTCTCATGCAGCATGATCAAAATCACACTCTAACAGATAATAATTTAGTTGAGGTTGTGAGTTTTAATGCGTTTAACATCGAAAATAAAAACAGCGGTGACATATCATTCACTTCTGTTATTTGGTATCACTCGTGGACTAATGTCAGACAGCTTAGATTCGATATCAGCGCATCTGGTACAACTATGAGAGTATCTTCAGCTGGTGGTAGATACTTAAAAGAGGTATATATTATTTGAGGGTCTTATGAAAATCTATTTTTTTAAAAGTGATTTAAATCAATATCAAATCTTCCCCGCACCTGAATCCAACGAATTAGAAAACTTCATAGAGTTTGAAGTGGAAAACGAAAGCGAGCTCGATAATAAAGAGCTCGTTTTTTTTAACAATGAATACATTTTAGTGCCACGCCGTGAATGTGAATCTTGTGTTTGGAATGGCGAAAAATGGGTTATTCCGGAAGGCAAACAGCTTGAAGTTAAACGCAGCTTAATCAAAGAGTTATTTGATGACGTTGATAACACAGCGGCTGCGATTCTAACAAAGTGGACTCGATTCGCTGAAGAATACAAAGAGCGAGAAGCGGCAGCTATTGAGTATAAAGAATCGGGATTTAAAGGCGAGCCGAGCAAGTACATTACAATGTTCTCGACTGTTGCGGGGCTTGATAACAAGTCTGCTACTTTGTTGATTTTACAGCAAGCAAACGGGCTTAGAACGCTACAAGAGCAACTGGCAGTTCAACGTATGAGAAAGTACGAACTCAAGCACGAAGAGCTAAGCGAAGAAGAATTGAAACGGATTCACGATGACATTATCGGAAAAATGAAAGCACTAGCAGAGGCACAGCAATGATTAAAAATGGAGTTTATCTAGCTTTATATAAAGGTCGTAAAAAAGGGAAAAATCTTACCGCACTCTTAGCGAGATTCTCAGACTGGCTTACACGAAAACTCACAAAGGGAGAATACTCACATTGCGAGATCGTGCTAGCAAATGACGGTCGCACTTTTTGTTATTCAGCATCGATTCGTGATGGTGGCGTACGCAAAAAAGAGATGACTTTAGATAACGATAAGTGGGATTTAATCAAGCTCGAAAGAGTGAGTGAATCTCAAGTGCGAAGTTATTTCAATAAAACGAAAGGCGCAAAATACGATTGGTGGGGCGCGGTTGGTATTGTTTGCGGGATTCGACAAAAACACAGTAAGTATTTTTGTAGTGAATGGTGCTTCAATGCAATCAAAAACAGCGATCAGGGCTGGCGATTCAGTCCGAACGAGCTATTCGCAATCTTTAAGAAATGGTGATTTTAAATGCCGAAATTAATCAGCACTGAAATGAAACTCGAGCTTTCAAAGCTCGAACAAGATGCAATGATCGACTTGTTCGAAGTTGATTTGCGCGGACTTAAAGATCGCAATGGAATGAACGGCGAACTTTATAGATTCTACGCTGGCACTAATGAAATGCTGAATCCTATTGTGTGGCAAGGTAACACTTATCAGCCGTTCGGCGCGAGCGCAACGGGCTTTTCAATATCTGGGCAAGGTCCGTCGAATCGACCGCAGTTGACACTGGCAAACTTAAACGGATTCGTTACTGGTATTGTGAACCGCTTTGATCAGTGCTTAGGTGGTATTGTGCGCCGCTGGCAAGTCTATGCGCAGTATCTCGATGCGGTCAATTTTAAAGACGGCAACGATAAAGCGGATTCAACGCAAGGTGTTTTGACGTTCTATGTAATTGAGCAGTTAGCAACATTAAATCGTGATATTGCCGTTTTTACGTTAGCAATCCCAACGGAGACAGATAATGCACTAATTTCATCGCGCACAATCGGGATTCAGTGCGGCTGGTTATACCGTTCGGCAGAGTGCGGTTACACAGGTCCGCCGGTTGCTGATGAGAAAGATCAGCCGACGCGTGATCCAAAAAAAGATAAGTGTAGCTGCTTAGTTACTGGGTGCGATTTAAGAAAAAACACTCGAAACTACGGTGGATTCGTTTCTGTAAATAAATTGAGGTAGTTTATGCTCGAGAAAAAAATAATTGATTACGCAAAACAATGTGAGCCGCGCGAAATGTGCGGCTTTGTTGTTTTTAATGGTCAAGAAAAAATCTTCATCGCTTGTGAAAACATTGCTGAAGATAAAGAGAATCATTTTGAGATTTCAGCAGATGATTTCTTAAAAGCGAGCGAATACGACGGAATCGTAGCACTTGTTCACTCACACCCAAACGGCAAGCCGTTTCTATCCGCAATGGATCGTCAAACGCAGATGTTCTCAAATCTTGATTTCTGGCTTGTTTGTCATGATGAGGTCCACGAGTTCCCCGTTATCCAGCCACTTATCGGGCGCGATTTTATTCACGGAAAAACGGATTGCTACACGCTATTCCGCGATTTTTATCGCTTGGCTGGCATTGATTTCCCAGATTTCGAACGTGACGACTTCTGGTGGGAAGACGGTCAAAATCTGTATCTGGATAACATGGAAAAACACGGTTTTGAGCGTGTTTTTGATGAAAACGGGGTGCAGGTAGGTGATGTTATTTTGATGCAAGTCGGTGCCGACGTACCGAACCACGCAGCGATTTATATCGGTAATCAGCAAGTATTACATCACAGCCCCAAACGGCTTTCTAAGCGCGATCTATATGACGGGTATTGGCTCAAGCACACGCACAGCATTTGGAGATTTAAAGAATGGTCAACGTTAAATTTTACGGCAGTCTTAGACAGTTTGGAACTGCATTCAAACTAGATATCGAGAACGCATCAGAAGCTATAAAAGCACTCACAACACAAATTCCGAAGCTAAGAGAATTTATTCAAAAAGGCTATTTCACGCTAAGAATCGGCAAAGAATATATCGACAATCGATATTTGGAAAAGGGCTTGTATTACAAGCTAAAAGAAGGAATGACGATTCATTTAACGCCAGTTCTAAAAGGTTCAAAGCGTGGCGGTGTATTTAATGTGATTCTTGGAGCTGCTTTAATGGCCGCATCGATATTTGTGCCAGGTGCAGGCTTATTCGGAGGGCTTATTACAAAAGGCGTGGTATTCGGTATGGGGGCTGCGCTTACTCTTGGTGGTGTTGCTCAAATGTTGACTAAACCACCAGAAATGCAAGGTATAGGGAATGATACAGAGAAAAAACGATCTACTTCATTTTCTAATCTTTCGAATATGGTCGCACAAGGGAGAATAGTACCACTTGCTTATGGACGTATGCTCTGTGGGTCAATGGTAATTTCTCAGGGGGTAGAAACTATCGATGTAGATATTGTAAGTAAAAATAAAGACGTAGGATTTTTGAAGGGGTAAGTTATGGGTGGGAAAAAAGGTGGTGGTGGACATACGCCTTATGAAGCTCCAGAAAGTGGGCGTTCTAAACAGTTTGTCAAGATTGTAGAAATTATATCTGAGGGTGAGATTCAAGGCTTAGTGGATGGTGTTAAATCCGTATACTTGGATAAAACGCCAATTCAAGCAAGTGATGATAGCTACAATTTTAAAAACGTTGATGCACAAGGGCGAATTGGAACACAAGACCAAGCAATAATGGAAGGTTTCAATACGTCTGAAAAAGAAGTGTCAGTCGGTGCTCAGGTAAGAAAATTAACGCCACTTACTCGTACTGTGACGGATAACAAAGTGAGTCGTTTACGTTTTACTGTTGGTGTTCAATCGCTTTTTAGTCAAAATGATAAAGGCGATACCTACGGTTCTAAAGTAGACTTAATGATTACGATTGGAGAAACGAGCTACCCAGTTTCAATCAATGGTAAGTATAGTTCTCAATATCTTAAACAATTCGAATTTGATGATTTACCCGTTGTTCCGTTTAAAATCAAAGTTGAGCGTGTAACAGCAGATAGTACATCTCAGCGGTTACAAAACAACACAATTTGGGCAAGTTATACAGAAATTATTGAGACTGAATTTGCTTACCCGAATACCGCTATTGTCGGTGTTCGCTTTGATTCTGAATATTTTAGTTCAATCCCAAACCGCACTTATGAAATCTACGGTATAAAAATCAAAGTGCCGAGTAACTATGACCCTGTGAATCGTACTTATACAGGGCTTTGGGATGGTACATTTAAAATTGCTTGGTCAAATAATCCAGCGTGGGTGCTTTACGACTTAATGACGAATAAGCGCTATGGCTTAGGCTGGCGTTTAGGTTCGTTTAATGTTGATAAGTGGACGTTATATCAAGTGGCGCAATATTGTGATCAGCTTGTACCAGATGGATTCGGTGGCAAAGAACCTCGATTCACTTGTAATGCTTGGCTGACAGAACAGCGTAAAGCATATGACGTGATTAATGACATCTGTTCAATCTTTCGCGCAATGCCAGTATGGAACGGACAAGAGTTCACTGTCGTAATGGACAGACCTGCGGATCCAGTATGGACTTACACAAATGCGAATGTAATCAGTGGTGAGTTCTCCTATCAATATTCTGCACAAAAAGCGAGACACAACGAGATTCATGTTGAATATGTTGACGCAAGTGATAGTTACGAAAGAAAGATAGAAATCGTATCTGATGATGATTTAATTCGTCGTCATGGTTTAAATATTAAAAAAGTGACGGCGTTTGGCTGCACATCACGTGGTCAAGCATTTCGCACAGGAAAATGGATCTTAGAGACTGAACGACTAGAGACCAAGACGGTGACTTTTGCTGTCGGTGCTGAAGGCTTAATGCATTTACCAGGTGACATTATTCGCATAGCAGATTGTCATTATGCTGATACTAATATTGGTGGTCGTGTATTGGCTGTCGACGGTAGAAAAGTAACGCTAGATAGAGAGATCACACCCTGGGATAAGAGTTATTTAACATACATTAATCAGGAAGCTAAACATACTGATATTCGCATTGTGAATGTGAATGGTAATGAAGTGACGTTAGAGTCCGAGCCAGTTGGTTTAGCAGAATTCGGTGTTTGGTCCTTAACGACACAAGAAATCAACGTGCAGTTATTTAGAGCATTGACGATAAGCGAAGAAAAGCAAGGTCAATACACAATTGTTGCGCTTCAACACGAACCACAAAAAGAAGCTATCGTAGATAACGGTGCAGTCTTTGAGCCAAAAGAAACAACACTTTCTACTGCTGGCCTCGATAAAGTGCAACACGTCGAAGTACAAGCAGACGGTGATGGTGTATCGTTGAGTTTTGATTACGTGGTCAAGCACAGCGCAATGGTGAAATATCAGATCAAGTTATATAAAGGTGGTACTTTTTATAAAATCTATGATGATTTAACATCACCAAACTACAAATTTATCGGCTTACCTGATGGCGAATACGTTGCAGAAATTCGTGCCAAGAACGAACAAGGACAGCTATCAGAGGCGGTTACTAAGGCGTTTAATATCAGCTTTGCTGTGAGCGAATTAACTACTGTTTCGAAAGTGTTTGGGATTTTGCTGCAGTGGAAAAATCCAGTATTTGCGAACCCTAACTCAGCAATTGAGATTTGGATGAGTACAGAGGAACGCTTTGAAACAGCAAGAAAACTCGTCACACTAGCTTATCCGACAAACAGTTATTCGTTTGACGGACTTGGGGTAAACGAGACGTACTATTTCTGGGCACGCATGCTTGATACTGCAAACGGAAATGCGGGAGAGTTCACAGAATCTGTCGTTGGCACATCTGAAAGCTCAGGTTCAAAACTTGTTGAGTATCTAAAAGGTCAAATCTCAAGTAATGCTTTTTCACAAGAACTTGCTGAACAGATAACGAAGATTGAGAAGACTGGGAAAAGCAATGCAGCAAGAATGAATTCAATGCACATTCTCAAAGTTGAAGATCATGCTAGTGGTAAGAAAGCGATCGCAGGTATTGCAATTGGTGCAGATGCTGAGAATGAAGAATCACAAGTGATTATTTCTGCGAATAAGTTTGTTATTGCAGATCCGAACAGTCGTGAATTAAAAACTCCGTTTTTAGTTTCAACGCAAAATGGACAGTCTAGAGTTGCGCTTGACGGCGATCTTATCGTTAGCAATTCGATCACAGGTGATAAGATCCAAGCCAATACTTCAATAACTTCGCCGACAATAAAAGGTGGTCAAATTGATATTGGAAATGGTGTATTCACTGTAAATCCCAATGGACATATCATAGCCAATTCTGGGGTCTTCAAAGGTAGAATTGAGGCAACAGATGGATTCTTTGGGGGAACTGTCTACGCTGATAAAATTGTCGGTGATGTATTGAAATTTTACTCGACAATAGGTAAAAGAGTTGCTGGATCAAATAGAGTAGCTAAAATTGTTTATGACAATATCATCATTCCTGCATTCAGCAGAGAGAGAACTGTTTACTTATGTCCCGTCATGCTTGTTGCAGCCGGGAAAGCTGGATACCACTACTCAACTGGTAATGACAATGATCATTATGTTGGTCCTATTGGCGCATCTGTTACTTTTAAAATGATGTTAAATAACACTACAATTGTAGATGAAGAAATTTCAACTCCAGATGAAAAAGTAGTGTTTAGACATCTAACTAAGACATTTAAAATACCAGCAAACGTGACTGCGAATATTTCTTTTGAATCGAATCAGTTGCTAGGTGAACTAGTATTGCTAGTTCAGGGAATTTAATCCTAGAGATTATAAATAGAAAAGGGCGTTGAGCCCTTTTTATTCAATGTGCTTTTCAACGATATCTATAACAAACTTTGTTATTGTTTTATTTTCAGATTGAGCTTTTTCTGCAACTTTATTTTTAAAATCATCCGTTACGCGTAAATTTATTATTGCGTTTGCTGGGTTTTCTTTTGCTGCGTTTCTTTTTCCTGTCAAGCCGTGTTTTTTTTTCTTCATCTAAGAATCTCGTTAATATACGTACAGTACCAAGACATCATTTTAGCACGCTGATCAATATTTTGAGATTTATCATATACTCCTTTTACACCGATTGTCACATGAGATAACTGTTTTTCAATTATCTCTGAATCCCATAAACCACATTCGTTCGCTAGCGTGCTAAATATATGTCTAAAACCATGTAATGTTTGTTTATGTTTATATCCTAAATCATACAACAATATAATCGGTGATGACAAATGTATATGAGTTTTATCAATGCGTTTTGATGGAAAAATATATTCATTGTTCAGTTGTTTTTGTTCAAAAAGAATTTTTAAAACATCATCTGAAATGGGTATTTTATGTTCGATCCCCATTTTCATTCTTTCTGCTGGGATTGTCCAAATTTTATTAATCCAGTCAATCTCTTCCCACTTAGCACCCACAATTTCTTGTCTTCTTTGGGCTGTATAGATTATTGTTAATAAAGCATTTCTAACAGTATCTTTATTTGATCCTTTTATTTTACGAATGAGTAACGGAAGGTCTTTTTGAGCTATGAAACTCATATTTTTAACAGTGTGTGGTTTAGTAAATTTTACTAAGCGAGCAGCAGGATTATTATCAATTAAATCGAGTACGCAGGCGTAGTCAAATATGTTAACAATAATTCCCAATGACTTTTTTGCTTCACATGTCGAAGAGATTTTTTCAACAAGATCAAATACAATCTTTGGGGATATATCCCCACATTCTATATCTAACAAATCAGAAAAGTTTTTTTCAACCAAATGCCTTGTGTATTTATTAGTTCTTTCTTTTACTTTACTTTTTTGAAATTCTAAATATTTATCAAAAATTTTCTGAAATTTCATATTACTCTCCTGTCAACTCGCGGTATTCTTTTAATGCAACTTCGTAAGATTCGCATTCTGGCGTGCCTTTTAACATATAGCCACGACTATCTGCCGTTGCTTCGTATGCTCTGCGAGCTACGTTTACTTCTTTAATTACTTTTCTGATTTCACATACACGATTAAAAATCTGCTCTGCATTTTCATTTCTGAAGTTGATCCAAAAAGTTGATTTTTTAGTTAAAGCTAATGCGCAAATTGCGAATGCTTTCTCGTCGTCGCATTTAACTAAGATTTCATAACGAATTTTTTCAGCCCATTCTTTTTGTTTTTGACTTCCAGTTAACGCCTCGCCTCCAAATTGTTTAGCATAAGCACGGAAGCCTTTAGCATCTGTTGATACTGATTTACGCTCTACTTTTTTAACTTCAAAAGATGGTTCGTATGGTAATCCAGTTTCTGCATCGTACCATTTGCCTTCTTTGCTACGTACTGGTATATCTGCTTCTTCTAACCATTCTTTAAAAGATAAATTCATGTTTTTCCTCCTTTAATTTAATTTGTATACACATAATAAATTATTAAATTTAATTTGTATACACAAATTAAATAAAAAGTAGATAAAACTATTAAATATGTGATATAGATCATATTTTTATATTAGATTTTTAAATTAATAAAGAAGATAAAGAACAATGTGTATTTTTGGAAAGTATTCCCAAAATGTACCATTCATAGATATGAAATGATGTTAAAAGGTGGTAATTGTTACAGGTAGGTATATAATAGACTAGAAATTAGGTCATTGATTTAATTGAACTTTTATTTACTTTCTTTTAATAACAGATCGGTCTTGAAAACCGGCGAGGGTTTACGCCCTCCGTGAGTTCGAATCTCACTTCCTCCGCCATTATCTGTTTTTAGAAGCCGTCAGTTATTTACTGACGGCTTTGTTTTTTGCCATTTTTTGACGTGAAGCAAGGTTGATGACGATTGATATTGAGTTTTTTATTCGTGAAAAAACATTAACATGATTTCGTGGTAACAGAGAAAAAATGACATGGGTTGTGCAAAGAATACAACAAAACTTGAGTATACTGCTTTGATAAAACATCGTATCTTAAGCCATTTTGTCGGTAAGTATGTTTAAGATACGATGTTTGGAAGAGCGCTTATGCTTCTTGGTTCGGGAAAAGGAATGGGTTGAGTCCACTACGCTGGAAGCCTTTTTCTTCCATTTCAACATCTAAAAATAATGTTGCTAAATCGTCCGCGACAGCTTCTACCTTCGGATCACGTTCCTGATAGAGTACTTTTAAGTAGCTATTGCAATCACCGCAACTTTCCGCTTTCACCGCTGCGACTTCACTATCTAAGGACCAGTAATCTAATTTACCTGTTTGATCACAGTTTGTGCATTTTGAACGTACCATATTCCATTCACTTTCACATAGCGAACAATGTAAATAGCGTAGACCTTGCTCGGTACCAAAATGAATAATGCTAGCTACTGGGGCTGAACCACAAACAGGACAAACATGGAGATTCTCACTGCTTTCTTGATGACTAGAATGCGGAATATGTTGTACTAATTGTAGCCAATAAAGAGAAAGCGCTGCCCAAATGAAGACGGCTTTATCGCTAGTAACACGACTAAATTCTTGTGCAAGTAAATCATCTGCCAGTGTATTTAATTCACTATCAGAGGCTTTTTCTAGCCATTCTATCGTGTTTAAAATATTGTCATTAGCATGCATTTTGACTTCTTCTAGCAGGGCGTGCAAGAGTGTTAGCCAAACGGGATCACGTTGCCAATGTTTAAAATGAAGCGGTTGATTAGCCAGTTGTTCAGATGATAACTGGTCAGCTTCTAAACGTGGATCTTTTTCGATTGGATGGTTTTTTAGTACGGTTAATTGTGCTTGTGCGACTTGGCTGGCAAACATTAAGTAGTCTTCTAAAGGGTGAGCTTTAGACAATGACGTAAAACGTTCTGCACGGCGTTGATAGAGGTTTTTGGGATTCGCAAAGAGGAGCGCTGGTGCACTAAAAGAACTGGCGGCTTGTTTGATTTCTGATTCGGGTAAAATTCTGATGCTCATCATCTTTCCTTTTGTATGTAATAAATAAAGTGCGGTCTTTTTTAGAAAAATTTCTGAAAAGTGACCGCACTTTTATTTAGTTAGATTAGCTTATTGTTGGCTATGTTTTTGTTTTTCAAGTTCTTCTTTTTCAAGTTGAGGAAGGACTTCTTCACGGTACCAACGAGGGTGATGTTTTTTCGCCCAACGTACTGTAACCCAACCTTCAACCATGCCGCGAATTGAGCCTTTCACCCAGAATGCCATATAAATGTGCACCATGATACCCGTGAAAAGCAAGAATGCGCTAACAGAGTGGAACAAGATTGCAATGCGAATAACAGGAATTGAGAAATTATGTGAGAAATATTGTCTCCACATAATAATTCCTGTGACTAATAACGTTACCATTGCAAGAATCAACGTCCAAAATAGCATTTTCTGACCAAGGTTATATTTACCGTTATCAGACACGGCATGCTCATTCCCTTTTAATACCTCATGGATATTTCTTAACCAAACCCAGTCATTTTTCTCTGGGAAGTTATGGCGCCAATAAATACGACATAAGTTAAGAAAGGCAACAAACATAATGATCCCTGTAAATGGGTGCACAAAACGTGCTAGCTGTGGTGTACCTAAAATCTCAGTTAACCAAGCAAAATCAGGGAAGAAGAATGCAAGACCTGATAGACCTGTTACAAAGAAACAGATAACAAGTAACCAGTGACTTAAACGTGCAGGCAATTTATGACGCACGATTTTACGATCGTTGCTGATCTGAATCTTACTCATGTTTGCCTCCGTTATGTTCTTCACTTTCATCATGTGCGTCATGCTCATCAAACTCTTCTGTATTTGGACCGACTGCAATATAGTGTGCGATTTCACTTAAAATGATACCGCCCATTGCGACAGCAGCAACTGGTTTTAACACATCTTTCCAAAGTTTGACGCTGAGATCAATACTTGGATCTTTTGGTAAACCAGAATACAGTTCAGGTTTATCTGCATGGTGTAATACGTACATGACGTGTGTTCCACCCACTCCTTCAGGATCATATAAACCTGCATTTTCATAACCACGTGATTTTAAATCTGCAATACGTTTTTCAGCATAGACTTTCATTTCTTCTTTGCTGCCGAAACGAATTGCCCCTGTTGGACAGGTTTTCACGCAAGCTGGTTCTTGACCAACAGTCACACGATCCACACATAATGTACATTTGTATACACGGTTATCGTCTGGATTCATACGTGGAACATTGAACGGACAGCCTGCGATACAATAACCACAACCGATACATTTATCAGATTGGAAGTCAACAATACCATTTGCATACTGAATGATTGCACCTGGTGATGGGCATGCTTTTAAACAGCCCGGTTCACTACAGTGCATACAGCCGTCTTTACGGATTAACCATTCAAGGCGATCATTTTCTTCAACTTCGTTAAATTTCATGACCGTCCATGCTTTTGCGTTTAAATCGATAGGGTTATCGTATACGCCAACGCATGCTTGTGGTTCAGCTCGTAAATCATTCCATTCTGAACAGCCAACTTGACACGCTTTACATCCGATACATGTCGTGACATCAATCAATTTTGCAACTTCTGTTTGATGTTCACGTGCTTGTGGTGCAGGTGTAAAGTTTGATGTCGCAGAGGCTTTAATAATATTTTGAGATTGAACAACACCCATCTTAAGCCCCCACTTTCTCAATGTTAACTAACATACATTTTGACTCTGGTGTTTGCGTATTCGCATCACCAGTACGAACGGTTAAGTTATTGGCAAAGAAACCTTTTTTCGCACCGCTCACCGCAGAGAAGCCCCAGTGAATTGGGATACCAACGGTATGGATTGGTTTGCCATCTGACATCAAGGTACGGATACGTTTAGTGACAACCGCTACGGCTTTAATGTAGCCGCGTTTAGAACTCACTTTCACTTTATCACCATTGTTGATGCCTTTTTCTTTAGCAAGGTCTTCACCAATTTCAACGAATTGCTCTGGTTGAGCAATCACGTTTAATAACGAGTTCTTCGTCCAATAGTGGAAATGTTCAGTTAAACGATAAGTGGTACCAACATATGGGAAGTCAGCTGAGGTGCCAAGATCTTCTTTATCTGATGGTAAAATACGTGCAACTGGGCTAGACACTACATTTGGATGCAGTGGGTTAGTACCAATTGGGCTTTCCATTGGTTCATAGTGTTCAGGGAACGGACCATCAACCATACGTTCACGCACAAATAGACCACTTACGCCTTCTGGCTGCATGATAAACGGTAAGACAGGGCTATTTGGTGGTGCACTACCGTAGTCTGCAACATCAATATAGTTCCAGTTTTTACCATTCCATTTGACTAATGGGCGTTTAGGGTTAAATGGATTCCCTGCTAAGTCAGCACTTGCACGGTTATATAGGATACGACGGTTTAATGGCCACGCAAATGCCCACCCTAGTGTATTACCTAAGTTAGATGGATCAGAGTTGTCTCGGTTAGCCATTTGGTTACCTTTTTCTGTCCATTGACCTGTATAGATCCAGCAACCACCAGAAGTGGTACCGTCATCGCGCATTTGACCAAAGCTTGAAAGGAGCTGACCTTTTTTCAAGATCACATTACCATTTGCATCAAGTAAGTCTTCTAATGCATAACCGTTGTTTTCTTTTGCTACTTCTTCAGCTTTAGGCTCAAGTGGATTTGCATAATTCCAACTCATTGCTTCTAATGGCTCAAGTGGTGCTTTTCCGCCTTCTGTTTTGTAAAGGTGGATTAATTCAGCACGTAGCTCAGATAAAATCTCGCCGTCTGTTTTTGCTTCACCTGGTGGTTCAGCACCTTTCCAGTGCCATTGTAACCAACGACCAGAGTTAGCAATTGATCCCGCTTCTTCTACGAAACATGTTGTCGGTAAACGGAAGACTTCTGTCTGAATTTCTTCAGATTTTACATCATTAAATTCACCATGATTCATCCAGAATTCTGATGTCTCAGTGATTAATGGATCAAAAATCACTAAGTATTTTAATTTACTGAGTGCTTTAATGATTTTTCCAGAGTTTGCATATGAGGCAACTGGGTTCATCCCTTGACAGAAGAAACCATTTACTTTGCCATCATACATATCTTGGATATAGCGGAATTGGTCTGTACCACCTTTTGGTAATTTTGGTAAATAGTGATAACCAAATTCGTTATCTTTTGTTCCTTTATCACCATAGAAGGTTTTTAACATACTTACCATGAATTTCGGCGTATTTTGCCAGTAGTTCACTTGATCTTTCAGTAAACGTTTTGGCGTAATACGATTTAAGAAAGCATCCAACGTTGGATCGTTTTCAGTTGGTAATGGTAAATAAGCTGGTAAACGATTTGGGAATAGACCTAAGTCTGTAATTCCCTGTACGTTTGAGTGACCACGTAAAGCATTCACCCCACCACCAGACACACCAATGTTACCTAACAATAATTGGATCATCGCCATAGTACGAATATTTTGTGAACCAACAGTATGTTGAGTCCAACCTAATGCGTACAAGAATGTCGCTGCTTTATCAGGTGCAGAGGTTTTTGCAATTTCTTCACAGAAAATTTGGAAGTCTTTTTGTGGTGTACCCGTGATACGTTCTACCATTTCTGGTGTGTAACGTTCAACGTGTTCACGTAATAAATTAATTACACAACGCGGATGTTGTAAGGTTAAGTCTCGTTTTGCACTGCCTTCCTCGTCTAATTGGTACGCCCATGTTGAGCGGTCATATTTACGAGTATTTTCGTCATAACCAGAGAATAAACCGTCTTCAAATTTGAAGTTTTCATTTACTAAGAATGCCGCATTGGTATAGTGTCTAACATATTCATGTTGAATTTTATCATTTTTCAACAAATAACGGATGACGCCTGATAAGAACGCAATGTCTGTACCAGAGCGAAGTGGCATATAGATATCTGCAACTGCAGCTGTACGGTTAAAGCGTGGGTCAACCACCATTAACTTCGCACCGTTTTGTTTTTTCGCTTCAATTGCCCAACGGAACCCAACAGGGTGAGCTTCCGCTGCATTACCGCCCATGACGATAACGAGATCTGCGTTTTTAATATCAACCCAGTGATTTGTCATCGCACCGCGACCAAATGATGGAGCAAGACTTGCTACCGTTGGTCCGTGTCAGATACTCGCTTGGTTGTCGGTAAAAATCATACCGAGTGAACGCACGAATTTTTGTGTTAGGATACCTGTTTCATTACTACATGCAGAACCTGCTAAGAAACCTGCTGTCATCCAGCGGTTAACTTCAAGACCGGCTTCGTTGTGGGTAATAAAGTTCTCGTCACGGTCATTTTTGATGTGTCTTGCGATACGCTCAATTGCTTCATGCCATGAGATACGTTTCCACTCTTTTGAGCCCGCTTCACGCACTTCTGGGTAAAGTACACGACGTTCACTATTGACATAATCCAATGCACCAGCACCTTTAGGGCAAAGTGCACCACGGCTTACTGGGTGATCAGGGTCACCTTCAATATGGAATAATTTTCCTTTCGTGTTTTGTGAGCCGTCGCCTAAGCTATAAAGCAACATACCGCAACCAACGGCACAGTAAGTACAGGTATTACGCGTTTCTTTTGCGCGCAATAATTTGTAATTGCGAGGCGCTGCTAGTGCTTCAGTTGGGGCAAAACCCAACATCGCGGCAGACGTACCCGCCATTCCCCCTGCACAGATCTTGAAGAACTTCCTTCTACTGACCTGCATAGATAATACTCCTTAGCGTAACAAAAGTATTTTGTTCGCATTTGATAGTAGTAAATTCGTTAAATTGATAATTAAATATTGTGGCTTGTTTTTCACTTGTTAAAATTGTATTACAATTCAAGCAAGTTTGACGTTGCTGATATATAGCTTACGATGAGTAAATTATCAACAATTTAAGCACCCTTTAGGATACCGATTTTTTAATGGTAAATCTATAAGCAATCACCATTAATAAGGAAAAATATTTTGAGCTGGATCACAAAAGTCACAGTTAATTTTTTTAAAAAATTAACAAAAAATCAACAAAATGAAAACAAAACAATAACTTATTATGAAAAAGAGGAAAATCTTGCAACGGAGATGCCAGTCGCCCTGGTTTACAATGGTATTTCACACACAGTGATGATGTGTTCTCCTGAAAATTTAGCCGATTTTGCACTGGGTTTTTCGTTAGCAGAGGGGATTATTGATAAGCCTGCGGATATTTATGGCATAGATGTTGTGCCAGTATGTCAAGGTATTGAAGTACAAATTGAATTAGCGACACGTTGTTTTGTTCGATTGAAAGAACAGCGTCGTACTTTGGCTGGACGGACAGGGTGTGGCATTTGTGGGACAGAACAACTGCAACAAGTCTATAAACCCTTACCACAATTGGCTTGTACATTTGCACTCGATCTGAATAAATTAGATGATTGTCTCATCCAGTTGCAACAAGCACAGCTGTTAGGGAAACAAACGGGGGCCACTCATGCGGCTGCTTTTTTTGACGTAACTGGACAACTATTAGCGATACGTGAAGACGTGGGACGCCATGTCGCGTTAGATAAATTATTAGGTTGGCACGCAAAGCAAGGGAAACCTGTTGGTTTCGTTTTTGTGACCAGTCGAGCCAGTTATGAAATGGTACAAAAAACGGCAGTTTGTGGTATCGAAATGTTGGTGGCTATTTCCGCGGGAACAGAATTGGCAGTGAAGATGGCAAACCAGTGTCAATTGACTTTAATTGGCTTTACTCGAGAAGGTAGAGCAACTGTCTACACAGGAAAAGAGCGGTTGTTTTTTTAAGAATTTTCTTTATAATTACACTGTATAAAAAAACAGTTTTATGACGAATGACGTCAGGGTAGACGATGAAGTCTGCCCTGATTTTATTTCCTGTGAATGCGTGAGTAAGCAGAAAATAAGCATAAAAAAGAATAAGGCACAGTGTCGCATGGATATTTCAGAATTATTAGATGGACTAAATGATAAACAGCGTGAGGCAGTCGCTGCACCATTAGGCAACTATTTAGTCTTGGCGGGAGCAGGCAGTGGTAAAACGCGCGTGTTAACTCATCGTATTGCTTGGTTAATTGCTGTCGAACGGATTTCTGAAGGGAGCATTATGGCGGTGACATTCACCAATAAAGCCGCGGCAGAAATGCGTCATCGTATTGAACAGACACTTGCAAATCATGAGGCTCAACGTCTATTCGGCATGTGGGTCGGGACATTTCACAGTATTGCCCATCGTTTATTACGGGCGCATCACCTCGATGCAAACTTGCCACAAGATTTTCAAATATTAGATTCTGACGATCAACTTCGTTTAGTCAAACGCTTACTGAAATTACACAATTTTGATGAAAAAGTATTTGTACCAAAACAAGTATGCTGGTACATCAACAATAAAAAAGACGATGGTTTAAGAGCACATCAAATTGATGATAATAACGATAAGCATGAGCGAGAATGGATCAAAATTTATCAAATTTACCAAGAAACTTGTGATCGTGCTGGACTGGTGGATTTTGCTGAGTTGTTATTACGTGCTTATGAATTATGGCTGAAAAAACCAGTTATTTTGCAACGTTATCAGCAACGTTTTCAGCATATTTTAGTTGATGAATTTCAGGATACCAACAAAATTCAATATGCCTGGGTGAAATTGTTAGCTGGCGAGCAAGGCCACGTTATGATTGTCGGAGATGATGATCAATCTATCTATGGCTGGCGTGGTGCAAAAATTGAAAATATCCAACGTTTTCTTGATGATTTTCCAAACGCTAAAACAATTCGTTTGGAACAAAATTATCGTTCAACAAGCAATATTCTCGAAAGTGCAAACCATTTAATTGCAAATAACAGTAACCGCTTAGGTAAGAATCTATGGACTGATGGCGAAAAAGGCGAGCCTGTGGGGATTTATGCAGCGTTTAATGAGCTGGATGAAGCCCTATTTGTTGCATCACAAATCAAACAATGGGTGGAGACAGGTGGAAAATTAAATGATTGTGCTATTTTATACCGTAGTAATAGCCAATCACGTGTTATCGAAGAAGCCCTTATTCGTGCGCAGATTCCATACCGTATTTATGGCGGTATGCGATTCTTCGAGCGCCAAGAAATCAAAGATGCTTTGGCATACCTTCGCTTAATTGCAAATCGTCATGATGATGCAGCCTTTGAACGTGTGATTAATACGCCTGCGAGGGGGATCGGCGATCGTACATTAGATACTTTGCGCCAATTGACCCGCGAGCGTTCAGTGACATTGTGGCAGGCAACACGTTTAGCGATCGATGAAAATCGATTAACAGGACGTGCGGCAACGGCGTTGCAGCGTTTTATGGAATTAATTCATTCATTACAACAAGATAGTGCAGAAATGCCTTTATTTGCGCAAACAGACTTCGTGATTAAGCATTCTGGTTTATATGAAATGTATAAACAAGAAAAAGGTGAAAAAGGCGAGGTACGTATTGAAAACTTGGAAGAGCTTGTGACTGCGACAAAAGAGTTTGTGAAGCCAGATGAGGCCGAAGATCTTTCCGATCTTACTGCATTCTTAACTCATGCATCACTTGAAGCAGGTGAAGAACAAGCTTCACCACATCAAGACTATGTGGAAATGATGACATTACATTCAGCAAAAGGCTTGGAGTTTCCACGTGTACTTATGGTGGGCGTTGAAGAGGGACTTTTTCCAAGCTTTCGTTCTTTTGAAGAACCTGGACGCTTAGAAGAAGAGCGCCGTCTTGCTTATGTGGGCATTACTCGTGCAAAACAAAAACTGACAATTTGCTATGCAGAGAGTCGTCGATTATATGCTAAAGAAGAGCGTCATTTACCTTCTCGTTTTATCGCAGAATTACCAGCCGAGTGTATTCAGGAAATTCGTTTGCGTGGTACCGTGACACGTGCCATGAATCAACAAAAAGTTGGAACACTGACGCCTTCGCTCAGTGATAGTGAATGGAAAATGGGACAAAAAGTGTTACATGCTAAATTTGGTCAAGGGACGATCATTAATGTCGAGGGCGCAGAGAACAATACACGTTTACAAATTGCTTTTCAAAATCAAGGTATTAAATGGCTAATTGCTCACTTAGCAAAATTAGAAAAAATTCGTTAAGGAATGGATTTCGTGCTGCCGCACTTCAATAACACCTTTGGAAAAAGATCGCCTTAAGTAGACCAAAAAGTGCGGTCTTTTTTTAATGCCATGTTGTATCAACTAATAAATCGTTTTCCTCTGTTTTATCGTGAATTGGTGCTTAAACAAAAAGGAGAATTGGTATATGATATAGGCTAATTTTGACTCGACTAATAAACCAATTCTTATGGCAAAAAAAAACGCCCCACTTTCGACCAAACCTCATGAGCAAGGTATTGTCCCCCCTCATTCTTTAGAAGCTGAACAGTCTGTTTTGGGGGGAATTTTGATTCATCCTGCACACTGGGATAGCATCAGTGATATGTTGATTGCTGATGATTTCTATTTGGCAGCACATCGTGTTATTTTTCAGGAAATGGAAAATTTGGTTCGTCAAGGAAAACCGATTGACTTAATCAATATTTATGAATTTCTTAGAGAGAAAAATTTAAGCGAAGACGTTGGGGGATTTGCCTATTTAGCAGAGCTGTCTAAAAACACACCAAGTGTATCTAACATTGTTTCTTATGCTACGATTGTGCGTGACCGTGCGATCCTGCGTGATTTAATTAGTGTGAGTAATGATGTTGCCCAGAGTTGTTACACAACAAAAGGGATGGAAGTGAAAGATATTTTGGATGAAGCAGAGCGGAAAGTATTTGCAATTTCTGAAAAACGGACAACCTCGCATGAAGGGCCACAAAATATTTGTGCCATTTTAGAAAAGACCATTGACCGTATTGAACTCTTAAGTAAAGCAGAAGGGCATAATGGGATTACTGGGGTGAGCACAGGGTTTGATGCGCTTGATAAAAAAACAGCAGGGTTACAACCCTCAGACTTAATTATTGTTGCCGCCCGTCCATCTATGGGGAAAACCACATTTGCGATGAACTTGTGTGAAAATGCAGCATTGAAAAGTGACAAACCTGTTCTAGTATTTAGTTTAGAGATGCCCGCAGAACAAATTATGATGCGTTCACTTGCCTCATTATCGCGCGTGGATCAAACGAAAATTCGTACGGGACAGGGGTTAGATCAAAGCGATTGGTCTAAGATTGGAAGTACAATGGGACTTTTCGCAAATAAACCTAATTTATATATTGATGATTCTTCTGGACTGACGCCTACTGAATTACGCTCAAGAGCAAGGCGTATCTATCGTGAAAACGGTGGGTTAAGTTTAATTATGGTCGATTATTTACAATTAATGCGTGCGCCAGGATTTGCGGATAATCGTACACTTGAGATTGCTGAGATTTCTCGTTCTTTAAAAGCATTAGCGAAAGAATTAGAGGTCCCTGTTATCGCCTTGTCGCAGCTTAACCGTACGCTTGAAAACCGCGCTGATAAACGCCCTGTGAACTCAGACTTGCGTGAATCTGGCTCTATTGAACAAGATGCGGACTTAATTATGTTTATTTATCGTGATGAAGTGTATAACGAAAACTCGGAAGATAAAGGGATTGCCGAAATCATCATTGGTAAACAACGTAATGGACCGATTGGGCGTGTCAGACTGGCTTTCCGAGGACAATATTCCCGCTTTGATAATTTAGCGGATCAACGAGATATGAGAGACGATTACTAATGGATATGAAACCCGCAACGGCAAAAATCAGTTCCGTTGCATTAAAACACAACATTCAAACAATTAAACAAAAAGCCCCGAATGCAAAAATTATTGCAGTAGTAAAAGCGAATGCGTATGGGCACGGCGTGGTTTTCGTGTCTTCTGCGGTTGAGCAAATGGTGGATTGCTTTGGGGTCGCCCGTTTAGAAGAAGCGTTAAGTTTACGTTCAAATGGGATTACCAAGCCAATTTTGTTATTAGAAGGCTTTTTTTGCAGCAAAGATTTACCGATTTTAGCCGTAAATAATATTCAAACTGTGGTGCATAACATTGAGCAATTACAGGCATTACAAGACGCTGAATTACCTCATCCAATTAAGGTATGGCTAAAAATTGATACGGGGATGCACCGATTGGGCGTGGATTTAGATCAGGTAGATGACTTCTATCAAGCGCTCAAAAACTCCCCAAATGTCGATCCTAACATTGGTTTTGTCAGCCATTTCAGCCGTGCTGATGAAATTCATTCTGATTACACCGCACTTCAATTAAGCCGTTTTTTACAAGCGACAAAAGATAAAAAAGGCGAGCGCAGTATCGCTGCTTCAGGCGGTATCTTATTTTGGGAAGATTCTCACTTAGACTGGATTCGCCCAGGTATCATTATGTATGGCATCGCGCCAATTAATGTGCCAGCACAGGAATATGATTTAACGCCAGTTATGACCCTAACGTCTTCGTTAATTTCCGTCAAAGCACATAAAAAAGGCGAGCCTGTAGGTTATGGTGGTGTTTGGGTGAGTGAGAAAGACACCAAAATTGGTGTGGTTGCGATCGGTTATGGTGATGGTTATCCGCGCGACATTCCAACTGGTACGCCTGTTTATTTAAATGGTCGTCGTGTGCCAATCGTTGGTAAAGTCTCAATGGATATGCTCACCGTGGATTTAGGTCAAGACAGTCAAGATAACGTGGGCGATGAAGTGATTTTATGGGGCAAAGAATTGCCAATTGAGGAAATCGCTGAACTTAGTGGTGTGATTAGCTATGAGTTGATCACAAAATTAACTCCGCGTGTGCTTACAGAATATGTCGATTAATTAAATTAGTTATTTTTATATTTGGAAATTAAGGAAAACAACAATGAAAAACATCAACCCAACTCAGACAAATGCGTGGAAGGCATTAGAACAGCACCATAAAGCGCAAAGTGCGGTCACAATTCAACACCTTTTTGCGCAAGAAAAAGATCGTTTTACAGATTATTCCTTGTCTTTTAACAATGAAGTGTTAGTAGATTTCTCAAAAAACAATATCACAAAAGAAACATTAGGTTTATTACGTCAGCTTGCAAATGAATGTGCATTATCTGATGCGGTTGAAGCAATGTTTACTGGTGCAAAAATCAATAAAACAGAAGATCGCGCTGTATTACACACTGCACTTCGTAACCGTTCGAATACCCCAGTTTTAGTTGATGGCAAAGATGTGATGCCAGAAGTGAATGCTGTGTTAGCAAAAATGAAAGACTTCTGTCATCGTGTGATTTCAGGTGAATGGAAAGGGTATACTGGCAAAGCAATTACTGATGTGATCAATATCGGTATCGGTGGTTCAGACTTAGGTCCTTATATGGTAACTGAAGCATTACGTCCATATAAAAACCATTTGAATTTACACTTTGTGTCTAACGTTGATGGTACACACATTGCAGAAGTATTGAAAAAAGTCAATCCAGAAACGACCTTATTCTTAGTTGCGTCAAAAACCTTTACTACACAAGAAACCATGACTAACGCATTGTCTGCACGTGATTGGTTCTTAGCAAGTGCAAAAGAAGAAAGCCACGTGGCAAAACACTTTGCAGCACTTTCAACAAACGGTAAAGCGGTTGCTGAATTTGGTATTGATACCAATAATATGTTTGAGTTCTGGGACTGGGTTGGTGGTCGTTATTCATTATGGTCTGCAATCGGCTTATCTATCGCATTATCCATCGGTTTTGACAACTTTGAAGCACTTTTAGCCGGTGCGCACGAAATGGATAAACACTTCCGCAATGCGCCAATTGAGCAAAATATTCCAACTACATTGGCATTAGTCGGTTTATGGAACACTAATTTCTTAGGTGCACAAACTGAAGCAATTTTACCTTATGACCAATATTTACACCGTTTTGCGGCATATTTCCAACAAGGTAATATGGAATCAAATGGTAAATACGTTGATCGTAATGGCGAAGTGATCGATAACTATCAAACGGGTCCAATTATTTGGGGTGAACCAGGTACGAACGGTCAGCACGCGTTTTATCAATTAATTCACCAAGGTACAACATTAATTCCTTGTGATTTCATTGCACCAGCGCAAACACATAACCCATTAGCAGATCACCACCAAAAATTGTTATCTAACTTCTTTGCACAAACTGAAGCATTAGCGTTTGGTAAAACGAAAGAAGAAGTCGAAGCAGAATTTGTGAAAGCGGGCAAATCATTAGATGCTGTAAAAGACATTGTGCCATTTAAAGTGTTTACGGGTAACAAACCAACTAACTCAATTCTAGTGCAAAAAATCACACCATTCACATTAGGTGCATTAATTGCGATGTATGAACACAAAATCTTTGTTCAAGGCGTGATTTTCAATATTTACAGCTTTGACCAATGGGGCGTTGAGTTAGGTAAACAATTAGCAAACCGCATTTTGCCTGAGTTATCAAGTGATGAGAAAATTACAAGCCACGACAGCTCAACCAATGGCTTGATCAATCAATATAAAGCATGGCGTTAACGCTATTATAAATTTAAAAAAACAAAAGTGCGGCAATATTGACCGCACTTTTTTTATAAGCAGAAAAAGGAGCGTATTACAGCGAATCGCGCAATGTATCACACATCTTTGGTTAGATTAAATCATGTCCAATAAAAATTACGCGTCCAATGATTTCAATATGTTTATTTTTGTCGAATTCTAAATCGATTTGGGAGTAGATAAGTTGATTGTCACTAATTAAGCGTAATCCATTTGGTAATCCTTGAATGCGCTTTACCCATATTTGCGTGTCATTGCGCATCAGATAAATTTCCCCATCTTTTGGCGTTGTGACTGCTCGATTAACTAATAAAATATCGCCTCGCTGAATTGTAGGGTGCATTGCATCACCTCGTGCAACCATAAAGAGCAATTTTTCAGGCTCAACTCCTCTTATCTTCAACCAGTCCAGACTCAGCCCAATATAGTCATCAGGTCTATTCTGAATGCTATCAAGCGTAAAGTGGTGATAGAAAGGAATTTGGGCTTGTGCCTCATTCCCTTGCATCTTTGAGAGAGGAAATTGAGTCGAATACGTATTAGCTCGCTCGTTTATCTGATCGGAATGGAGAGCGTGGTTATTATTTTCGTCATAAAGGCCTAGCTGTTTTTGTACTGCAACAGGAAATGAAGAATAATGATATTCAAAGGTTTTTCCTTTCACGCCTTCTCTTTGGCGCTTTATCCATCCTTCGCGCGCTGCTTTTTTGACAATACCTTTGTCTGATGAAGGTAAATACAACTCTTTGTCCATGAGTTCTTTTATTGAAAACCACTCTTGAAAGTTCTGCATAAAGACCTTTTTAGGAACTCTAATGTGATTTAAGTTAGTGAGAATTTAAAGTTTTGACTTAAAATTAAATAATATCAAAGAAATAAATTTTTTAGAAAAGAACTGTTGAGTTCCTGTGAAAATAATTGTATAGTTCTTATCAGTTACTCACATGCGTAATCAAAAATGAATTAATCTAAGTCATAAGGATATCACATAATGAAAAAGAGTAAAAAGAATATGCATCGTGCATATATTATCGCTGCTGTTAAGGAAAAGGGCAGTTCACTCGCTCAGCTTTCAATTCAGGCAGGGTTACACCCGAGAACGTTAAATAATGCGTTAGATCGAAAGTATCCTAAAGGAGAAAAAATCATCGCTGATTTTATTGGTATTCCTGTTCAGGATATCTGGCCAGAACGCTACTAGGTTAAAATGAGAGCTATTTTTGTTTAAAAACTCATCTCTTAAACATTTTTTCGTAAAAATTTTGCTTTTAATTTTGGACATTATGCAAAGAGATGAGTAGAATACGCCCCCCACGATTTTGGAAATACATGAAATTTATTTTTATTCTTTATTTTTGGGCTGTTTATTTTTTATATAAAAGGGACTTTATGAATTTATCTGAGACATTATTGAAAAAACAAACAAGACATTCACGATAATCCATTACGTATTATCAAAGATCATAATCAATTATCTTCTTCTACTTTTATCCAAGTAGTTCAAATAAAAATAATTCAAGTTTAAGTTAATTACATTACTTTCATTTTAATTTATACCGCGACTCACAATGAGTTTAGCCAAAACTTCAAAGAAACACTAAAGACAATACGTCGACAAAATATAAGTAATACGCTATCCGATATGTAAAAAATACATTCGCCTTATACCCTTGCGAACCTCTAAATGAGGGAGAGTTATATCAATTAACAAAATAAAAAAGGCGCAAGGTCAACATAGCGACACTCTCTTTTAATGAGATGATTTTTGTGATCGACATACTTTTGTTTTGTGTCTACTGTAAATGCTGAAACGGATCAGTTCAATAAAAAGAAAAGTCATTGTGGGAAAGGGATTATAGAGATGCGTAGAGCCGTAGAGGCTGTAGTGAGTTCGAAATACAAAACGCACAGTTAGCGAGAATGTTTGGGCCATAACTGACTAAAAACGAATGTGCATGCACATAAGGTCAGCACTGATAAGGAGTAAATCCTGATGATTCAAGCAGGCGTTACAACAAGGGAATAATGGGAAAGATTTCATCAAATATGTTGTGTTGGACAGGATTATGCCACACGAGATATTGAATGAAAAAAAGAGATAAAATTTCATGGAAGGAAAAGACAGCAAGGATGCAGTCAACTCCATTCTCGTTAAAAAGGACGTAAATGCACTTCGTTTTTCAGATAAAAGAGAAACAATATTCTTTTTTGATAAAGCGGTGTAGTGATGACGAAGTAATAGGAGGAAATGAAAGACAAATAAACAAAAGATAAACGGATAGGGCGCCATTGTCTAAACATAGCGAAAGCCAGGATGGCAGATATGACAGAGAAGTCGTGTAAATACTTTAAGCTAGTTACAGGGCGAACTGGTAATCAGTGATGGAATCACATTTGATCGCGCATCATGTATTTGTGATCACCATTTCACTATCCGTGTTTCACAGGATGTTAGAATTAAATAGAATGAATATGAGTATCCGTTTTATTTAACTCAACAAATTACAGCAGGATGATATGTAATTATATTGCCAAGGATGGCATAACTGTGAGGCGTCAATTTGCAAGGATGCCGTTATCTTTCTTTGATTAAGTGAAAGTATTTCACGTTTTGACTTATGCGTTAACGAACGTTGAATGCGAGTTTAGTCGCTCATTTGAATCGAATTTGTTTTTATTTTGTTCAAGAAATATGAGTTAGATTGCTTTAGTGAAAAAAATAAATCAATTTATTTTTTGCAACCGTTTGCTTACTTATCGTGCCCTTTTAAGTAGGGATAAAATCCTTTATTATTTTGCCACATGCTAAATAGAGAATTTATTTTAAAGGGGCAATATGGAATTTAACGTAAATGAATTGTTAGGCTATGCAGCAGGAGTGCTCGTTGCTATTTCATTCCTATTTAAAAATATCGTTTTTATCCGAGTGGTCAATGGTATCGGTGCAATTTTGTTTGTTATTTATGCGCTCAGAATTGAAGCTTACCCTATTGCAGGGCTGAATACCTTTTTAGTTTTTATTCATCTTTACCAATTGTGGCGTTTAAAACAAGCAAAATAAACCACGAGAAATATAAAAAAACCGCACATTAACGTGCGGTTTTTTGTTTTTATTTAGCAATACGTTTGTATTTCATACGATGTGGCTGAGTTGCTTCAGCACCAAAGGTTTTCTTTTTCCATTCTTCATAGTCAGAGAAGTTACCTTCGTAGAACGTGACTTTGCCTTCATCACCGTAGTCTAAAATGTGCGTTGCGATACGGTCTAAGAACCAACGGTCGTGTGAGATCACCATTGCACAGCCTGGGAATTCTAAGATCGCATTTTCAAGTGCACGTAAGGTTTCAACGTCAAGATCGTTGGTTGGTTCGTCTAGTAATAGTACGTTACCGCCCGCTTGTAAAAGTTTCGCTAAGTGTAAACGACCACGTTCACCACCTGATAATTCACCTACACGTTTTTGTTGATCAACACCTTTAAAGTTGAAACGACCTACATAAGCGCGGCTCGGAATTTCAAAGTTTCCAATGCGTAAGATATCTTGACCATTAGAGACTTCTTCCCAAACAGTTTTTTTGTCGTCCATTGCATCGCGGAATTGATCCACAGAGGCTAACACAACAGTATCACCTAAGGTTACTCTCCCAGCATCTGGTTTTTCTTGACCTGAAAGCATACGGAATAGGGTGGATTTACCCGCACCGTTTGGACCGATAATCCCTACAATTGCCCCTTTCGGAATGCTAAATGAAAGATTATCAATTAACGTACGATCACCATAAGATTTTGTTAAACCTTGAACTTCAATCACTTTATCACCTAAGCGTGGACCAGGTGGAATAAAGAGTTCGTTAGTTTCGTTACGTTTTTGATATTCGCCACTGTTAAGTTCTTCAAAGCGCGCCATACGTGCTTTGCTTTTCGCTTGACGACCTTTTGGATTTTGGCGAACCCATTCTAATTCTTTCTCAATGGATTTTTGACGCGCTGATTCTGCAGCTTGTTCTTGGGCTAAACGTTTCTCTTTTTGCTCTAACCAAGAAGAGTAGTTACCTTCCCAAGGAATACCTTCACCGCGGTCAAGCTCTAAGATCCAACCTGCTACGTTATCTAAGAAGTAACGGTCGTGGGTAATTGCCACAACGGTACCTTCATAGTCATGTAAGAAGCGCTCTAACCACGCCACCGACTCCGCATCTAAGTGGTTGGTTGGCTCGTCTAACAATAACATATCTGGTTTTTCGAGTAATAAACGGCAAAGTGCAACACGGCGACGTTCACCACCTGATAAGTGTTCAATTTTTGCATCCCATTCTGGTAAACGTAATGCATCCGCAGCACGCTCTAATTGGTTATCAAGATTATGCCCATCGTGTGCTTGAATAATTGCTTCTAACTCAGCTTGTTCTGCAGCAAGTTTGTCAAAATCCGCCTCTGGATCTGCGTATAATGCATAAACTTCGTCTAAGCGAGTTAAGGCATTTTTCACGTCGCCAACGGCTTCCTCAATGGCTTCACGCACGGTTTGTTGCGGATCTAATTTCGGCTCTTGTGGTAAATAACCAATTTTAATGCCAGGTTGTGGGCGTGCTTCCCCCTCGATTTCTTTATCGATTCCCGCCATAATACGTAGTAAAGTCGATTTACCCGCACCGTTTAAACCAAGTACACCAATTTTTGCACCTGGAAAGAAGCTTAAAGAAATGTCTTTTAGAATATGACGCTTCGGTGGGACGATTTTGCCCACGCGATGCATCGTATAAACAAATTGTGATGACATAATTTCTCTCGTGATCTCTGTTAATGAATAGAAAAAAAGTGCGGTTATTTTACTTGAAATTTGTTAGATTAGCCAAGTACAGATAAAAAAAACCCTCCGAAGAGGAGGGTAGGAAAGTAGTTTAGCTATTTATGATTATTTTATTTAGGAACTTTATGAATATCAAGCAATCACTTGACGATTTGTATTTTACATAAATTTACACTCATGTGAAACAATTTTTACATTATTTTTGAAGTTCGTCACAAAAATAGATATAAATGGCTATTTTTTATTCATTTTGTAATCGTTTCTACAGCTTTTTGGATTGAAAAATAATCATTTCTTTTAGTTGGAGGGCGATTTTTAGTCGGGTTTATCGGATAATGTTACTAAAATCACATTTTTTAGGCGGTTTAGAATGAAAGCGTTTTCTTTTGGTTGTTTTTTGTGCGTTTTTGTGGTTTTTTTTTCGTCAACTCTCTCTGCACATCCGCACGCATTTATCGAAATGAAAACGAAAATTTTAGTCAAAGAACAACAATTGACAGGATTTTCGGTTGAATGGATTCTCGATGAGGCGAGTTCTGCTACGATGTTATATGACATCAAGCAAGCTCGTGGAGATAAAAAAGCACTACAGAAATTAATTGATGAAGTAATGGGGAATATTGTGCATGAACATTATTTCAGTTATTTGTTTGATAAAGACGGAAATAAAGTCAAATACAGTGCTAAACCACAGCATTACGGGATGAAGTCAAGTCATAATCAAGTGATGTACTATTTTGACTTTTTGTTGTCTAAACCACGGCAATTAACTGACAATACTTTTACGCTGTTGACTTACGATCCAACTTATTATGTCTCAATGTACTATGATCAAGAAAAGCTAAAAAGTGCGGTCGATTTTTCACATCTTCCAGCGCAATGTCATGGTAATGTGATTGAACCTGAAGTCGACAGTAAAGTCCGACAATATGCAAATTCATTGGATCAAACTCAGCGCGATGAGGATGATTCCTTGGGTGTTTTATTTGCACAAAAAGTGGTATTAGTATGCGAATAACGTTTCCAATCAAATATGTGTTTATCTTATTCGGGTTAGGGGTAAGTGCATATTTTTTACTACCTTATTTATTTTTCCATGTCGCGAGTTGGCAACGCGAATTTAACCAATTAATGTCAGGTTATTTGCATCAAATTAATGAAGACAAAACCTCGGCAGGAAGTTGGTTAATTTTGATCAGCTTTTTGTATGGTGTGTTTCACGCACTAGGACCAGGACACGGCAAATTTATTATTGCCACGTATTTATCTACGCATCAGACACAATTGAAAACCAGTATGAAATTAACGTTACTGTCTTCTTTCATGCAAGGCGTGGTGGCGGTGACAGTTACTTCAATTGTTGTCGTGTTATTGAGTCTCTCCTCTCGTTATTTTCAGTTAACACAACTTTGGTTAGAACGGGTTGCTTTTCTTTTTTTATTGCTGCTGGGGGTAGCGTGGTGCTATCAACATGGAAAAAAATTAGTTGGGCAATATTGGACTAAGCGTTCTGCTTCACCTCGTATTGTGGCAATGAATGTACCGCATGGAGCATCAATGAAAGTTGGACAGCGCGTCATGAGTACAGCGCATAGTCATGATGCATACTGCGGCTGTGGTCACCAACATGCCCCTAATGAAGCGCAATTAGCACAAGCAAATGATTGGAAATCACAATTTTTCGTGATCTGTAGCATTGGTTTACGTCCTTGTTCTGGGGCGATCTTTATTTTGTTTTTGGCATATATGCTTGATCTTTACCAATGGGGGATTATTGCGACCTTTGCTATGGCGATGGGGACAGGGCTGACCTTATCTGGCTTTGCTTTAATCGTATTATATGCACGTCATACTGCCATTAAAATTGGTCATTGGTATCAGCTATCACCTGGCGCTCAATCTCATGTGACACATATTGTGAAGTTTATTGCTGGAATCGTTTTGATATTCTTTGCGATGAGTTTGTTATATGGAACAACCTTGTCAGTCACTGGGGGAGCTGCCTTATTTGGTCGTCAGTAAAATGAATATCGCGTATGGATAGAATCGGGTTTGATGGCAGAAATATGAAAAAGCAGATCGTAATGATCTGCTTTTTTCATTTTAAAGTGCGGTTTGAATCAGATAAAGCGTGTAGCCAATGTAGCTACTCAAAAAGAGAAAACCAGCAAGTCGTCCAATAGGACGATGGCGTTTGTAAGCGAAAAAGCCGAGTACAAAGAGCGCAATCGTGAGTGAAGACATGACGAGCATATCACGTGAAAGAACTTCCTGTTCAGCTTGAATTGGCATAATCACACCCGCTAATCCAACGACCGCTAACGTATTATACAAATTTGAACCAATAATATTACCAACCGCGAGGTCGACTTCCCCTTTGCGTGCTGCTGCAATGGAGGCAGCAACTTCAGGTAATGATGTACCGACGGCAACGACAGTCAGTCCAATGACTAAATCGCTTACACCAATATAGTTCGCGATTTTAATTGCGCCCCAAACGAGTAATTGAGAGCTCACCATCAATAAGAGTAGTCCTGCGATAAGCCAAAATAGTGCAGCTTTAAAGGAAATCTGCTGTACAGCGTCCGCTTCTTCATAGGCGGCTTGAACGGATGCGCGTTGTTTTTTGCTTGACCAAATGGTCCATACCACATAAGCCGTGAAAAGCACTAATAATAAACTGGCTTCCCATCTTGTGATATCCATGTCTAATAAAAAGTAAGCGGATAAGCCTGTCACAGCAAGCAAAATAGGGAGTTCTTTTTTAATGACGCTACCGTGAACGCCAAGCGGTTTAATCAGGGCTGTAATCCCTAATATTAAGGCAATATTTGTAATATTCGAACCGTACGCATTACCTAAGGCAATACCTGGGCTACCGTTAAATGCCGATAAAGCAGATACCACCATTTCTGGCATAGATGTGCCAAAACCAATAATTAAAATACCAATTAAGAGTGGCGACATTCCTAAATAACGGGCTAATGCCGCGGAACCGTCCACAAAGCGATCTGCACTCCAGACTAAAATAATTAATCCAATCACAATCGCAAGAGAAGCTTCGAGTAACATCTGAAATCCTATATAAAAAATAGTCAAATTAGGACGCGTATCATATCTGTAAACGTTGGGAAAGAGAAGATGAGAGATAAAAAAATAAAAGCCCATAAGGAGGATATGGGCTCAAATTCTTTTGGTCAAAAAGAAACTTTTATAAAAGGAGACAAATAAAAGTTTACCAAAAGAAAAAATTGGCTCCTCCTGCTGGACTTGAACCAGCGACATACGGATTAACAGTCCGCCGTTCTACCGACTGAACTAAGGAGGAAGAATTCTGTATCACAAAGAATTTAGGTGGCGTATGATAATGTGCTTGCTACCCCTTGTCAACCGTAAGAAAACAAAAAAGTGCTCTTTTTTTCTGGTTATTTTTATATCCACAGAGGCTGTGGATAACTCTGTGAGTTATTATGCAAAAAACTCGCAAAAGCTAGGTCATTACTGGTGTTATTCTGTTTCATTATTGAATTGGTTGTAAAATGACATCTTTTTATTTATCAATGAGTTATTAAAACTCCACAAAAATTTTTAAAATTTTTTTCAAATTTGAGAGGTTTAAATCTTGACAATTATAACTCTGTGTAAAACCTAGCTTTTTTAAATCAAGATTTCACTTGAAATTATGTTAAAATTGACCGCACTTCTAAATCATGTGTATGAGAGAATATGGCACATAAAATTAATACCAAACCTTTTATACTTCACTCTGATTTTCAGCCTTCAGGTGATCAACCCCAAGCAATTCAACAATTGATCGATGGGTTAGAAAATGGTCTTGCGCACCAAACCTTACTTGGTGTAACAGGTTCAGGTAAAACGTTTACGATTGCGAATGTGATTGCCAAATTAAACCGACCTGCAATGTTGCTTGCCCCGAATAAAACATTGGCAGCCCAGCTTTATGCAGAAATGAAAGCGTTTTTTCCAGAAAATGCCGTAGAGTACTTTGTTTCTTATTATGATTATTATCAGCCCGAGGCTTATGTACCAAGTAGCGACACGTTTATTGAAAAAGATGCCTCAATTAATGACCAAATTGAACAAATGCGTTTATCAGCAACGAAGTCATTTTTAGAGCGTCGCGACACCATCGTTGTGGCGTCGGTTTCTGCCATTTACGGTTTGGGCGATCCCGATTCCTATCTCAAAATGATGTTGCATTTACAAACGGGCGCCATCATTAACCAACGCCAAATTCTTGCGCAATTAGCGGAATTACAATACACCCGTAATGATCAGGCATTTCAACGTGGTACTTTCCGTGTTCGTGGTGAAATCATTGATATTTTCCCAGCAGAATCAGATGATCGTGCGATTCGTATCGAATTGTTTGATGATGAAATTGAACGCTTAACCCTGTTTGATCCGCTCACTGGAAGCGGTTTTGGTACAGTGCCGCGTTATACCATTTACCCCAAAACACACTATGTCACACCGCGTGAACGAATTTTAGATGCTATTGAGAAAATTAAAGCGGAATTAACCGAGCGTAAGCAATTCTTATTAGAACATAATAAATTGCTTGAGGAACAGCGGATTACTCAACGGACACAATTTGATATTGAAATGATGAATGAATTGGGGTATTGCTCAGGGATTGAAAACTACTCACGTTATTTATCTGGACGCCAAGAGGGTGAACCGCCACCAACACTGTTTGATTATATGCCAGCAGATGCGTTATTGATTATTGACGAATCGCACGTCACCGTACCACAAATCGGCGGAATGTACCGAGGCGACCGTTCGCGTAAAGAAACCCTTGTTGAATACGGCTTTCGTTTACCTTCTGCCTTGGATAACCGTCCACTACGTTTTGAAGAATTTGAGCGTTTAGCCCCACAAACGATCTATGTTTCTGCGACGCCAGGACCTTATGAATTAGAAAAATCAGGGGGGGAAATCGTCGATCAAGTTGTGCGTCCAACGGGCTTGTTGGATCCTGAAATTGAAATTCGTCCCGTGGCGATTCAAGTCGATGATTTATTATCGGAAGCGCGTCAAAGAGCGGACCAAAATGAGCGCGTTTTGGTCACAACACTCACGAAAAAAATGGCGGAAGATTTAACCGACTATCTGGCAGAACATGGCATTCGAGTACGTTATTTGCACTCCGATATTGACACAGTGGAACGGGTAGAAATTATTCGCGATCTGCGTTTAGGCGAATTTGATGTCCTGGTCGGGATCAACTTATTAAGAGAGGGGCTTGATATTCCCGAAGTATCCTTAGTTGCCATTTTAGATGCAGACAAAGAAGGGTTTTTACGTTCGGAACGTTCATTAATTCAAACTATAGGACGTGCGGCGCGTAACTTAAAAGGAAAAGCGATTTTGTATGCAGATCGCGTGACGAACTCCATGGAAAAAGCCATTGGTGAAACGAATCGCCGCCGTGAAAAACAAATGAAATATAACGAAGCGCACGGTATTACGCCACAAGCACTGAATAAAAAAGTGGGAGAGATGCTGGATATTGGGCAAGGGGCAGCGAATAAAGCGAAAGCCAATCGGACAAGTAAAAAAGTCAGCGAACCTACCGCACTTTATCAAATGCCGCAAACACCAAAAGAATATCAACAACAAATTAAAAAGCTTGAACAGCAAATGTATAAATATGCGCAGGATCTGGAATTTGAAAAAGCCGCGGCAGTACGTGATCAATTACATCAACTGCGTGAGCATTTTTTTGAAGTGTAAAATATGAGTGACAAATGATGGATGACAAATTAAGCCAACGATTTTTAGCGGTTGCGGGTCCCGCAATTGAATTAGCCAAACAAAAAAAAGTGAAAGCGGCGCTCTTAATGTTAGAGAAGATGGATATTGATATCACCGCCGAACGCGATTTGTATCATTTGATTCAAATACAAAAAGCCGCGTTATTAGAACTGTTAGAAAAAGAAAAACCAGTAAAAATGTCACGACATTTTGAACATGTGGTTGAGATTTATCGCAGTATCCCAAATGAAAATAAAACCGTATACCGTTCTGCACAAATGCAACTTGCTAATTTATTCATTAATTTGAAAAAATTTGATGATTTGGAACAGTTATATGCAGACTTTTCTCGCCAAGCCAGTGTAGATGCGGAGGATAAACTTTTTTTAAGCTCTGTATTGCTGAGTTTAAATAAAGTAGAGGCATCGCTGACATTGCTGGATTCGATTAAACAACGAGATGGTGCGACTTTGTTCGCGACGGCGAAAACCAATGCTGCGCTCATCTTAAAACAACTAAAACGCTATCAAGATTGTATTGCAACTTGTTCTCTTGTTTCTGCCGAAGACGACATGAATATGTATGCCAAAACACAGCTAATTTGGGCAGAGGCATTATATCGCTTAGGGCGTCGAGAGGAATCTTTTCAAGTCTATCATCGACTAAAACCCTTTCATCAACCCTTTTATTCCGAAGCGAGATGGCAACTGTTTATTAAATTCCCTGTAAAAGCCATTCGACAGAATGTCTTGGAATTTTTTGGTAAAGCCTAGTATTGCATTGAACGAAGGCATTCAAGAAGAAAAAAGTCCACAGGCGAATGTCTTCGTGTATAACAACGCGTTATTTTTTTCCTACCGAGTTATTATTTTAAAAATAATAGGAACTTCATTGTTTAAATAAAGAGAACGATGGTGGTTCTTTTTGTTTAATAAATAATAGGCTGCGTTATTAATCATATTATTCTGATTATTTTTAGTCTTTATTTTGTTTATTTTTTCATTGGTTGGTGCATTTTAATGATTATTTTATTTTTATCTTGAGGCATCTTGCAGTAAAATTCATTCGCCCTTTTATTTTCTTATTTAAGAGTAAAGTGTCGTAATTCATTTTAGATAGTGAGTATAATACTGATGGAATGCATACTAAACGTATGCTGATCTCTATTAGGTGATGAGGTACTAAGATTGGTCATTAATAGCGTTATTCAATGTTTCTATTTAAAATATCATGCCTATCTCTTTTCCCTCCCTTCCGTACGATTAAGATGTAATATGATTGCCTGTTATTTTTTATTTCTTCTTTTCAGTGAAGTAAATAATATCAGGCGATAATCATCGCGTCTTTTTATATTGTGTGTTTATTTCTCATTGAATGAGAAGTTAAAAGTTAAATGGATTTATTATGAAAAAAAATGACTTAATTTATCACTATTATTCTGTGATAAAACGATTTTATCGAAATCAACATGGTGTTTATACGGTGATGACCGCATTGCTCACCTTTCCGTTATTAGTTGCCATTGCTTTTGCCGTAGATGGTACGGGGATCTTGTTAGATAAAGCACGCCTAGCACAAGCAACAGAACAAGCCGCACTGATGCTGGTAGCTGAGAATAACAAGTTTAGAAAAAATAAAAAACATAATGACGTAACTCAACAGAGTGTTTCAAGTGAGGATATTGTACAGCATCAAGGCTCTCAAATTGAGGCACAACAAGATAAGCGCAATTTAGAAATGATTCATGGTATGGTCAAAGTCTATTTACGTTCTGAAGATCGTTCTTTACCAAATGGATATCAACAGGTAGATAAGCCCGTGACTATTCCAAAACCATTTTATTATCACTGTGATCAAGATATTAGTGCTAAAACGGAGATTCAAAGTCCAACGAAAACCGTAACTTGTGTAGTGAATGGGGATATTCACCGTCAATTTTGGTTACCCTTGAGTGAGCAGTTAGTGAAGCCACAAACAGTAGCTGGACGTTTACCGATTTCATCGGGGATGTCTATGGCGGTGAAAGAAAATGGTTTAACTGCCCCGATAGATTTAATGTTAGTGTCTGATTTTTCTGCCTCGATGTTATGGGAGGTCGGGAAAGACGAAGTAACAGCTTATCCACCACATCGTAAAATAGATATTTTACGTAATGTTGTTAAAGAAATTTCTGAGATTCTTCTTCCTAAAGGAGAAGTTGAAGGAGTGAGTCCATATAACCGTATGGGATTTACGACTTTTGCTGCAGGAGCAAGACAAAAAGGTGATAAATATAATTGTGTTTTACCTTATTATCTAAAAGATGAGAAAAAGAAATTCTTTGTCAAAAAATTAGTATTAGATAGACAAGATCGATATCGTTATTTTTACCGAGAATATGATGGGGTTGCTAATGAAGTTAACAGTGGAGATTCATGTAAAACAGATTACTATTATGGTTCAAGTAATGTTAATGAAATGTGTCAAGTTGAAGCTAAACCTAAAAAACTCCTTAAAGAAGCATTAAAAATAGGGGATTGGGACACAGTGAATCGTGTTTTTGATAATTTTCTTGATGTTAAGAATACGGTTGAACATGTAAAAACGTTTACTGGAGATAATAAAGATTATGAGATTAAATTTGTTGATGAACGCTTTTGTTTAGGTGGAAATCAAGGGACTGAAACTACACAAGCTTGGTTTGATAAAAGTAACCCAGATATTTTTGGGGCATTAGAAAAAGTTAATCCAAAAGGCGGAACAGCCGCCACATCAGGATTGATTATTGGTGCTAATGTTATGATGAATAAAAATGAAAATATTAATGCTCAACCTCAACAAGCAAAAAGTAATACTCAGCGTATCCTTTTAGTATTGTCTGATGGTGTAGACAATCAGCCATCAGATAAAACTTTAGTTAGATTATTTGAGGGTGGATTATGTAACACAATCAAGGAGCAAATCAATTCATTGCAAGATAAAAACTTTCCGAGTTTACCAACGCGTATTGCATTTGTTGCATTTGGTTATAACCCACCTCAAAGTCAGGTAGACGCTTGGAAAGCGTGTGTTGGTAATCATTATTATCAAGTTAATAATAAGGAACAATTGTTAAAGAGCTTCCAACAAATCATCAGCTTAGATGAAGAAGTGGGACGTGCAGCAAATGCTAAAAAGAAAATTGTAAAAAAATAAATAGGTAGCTAACTCAAAAAAATCTCTTAGGCAACTAAGAGATTTTTTTATTGGCTATTGGTTAGGGCGTTTAGCTAACAGATGGCTTGGAAGAATAAAAGAAAAACGGCTGCCTTTTTGTTCTTCACTTTCAATTTGCAATTGGGAATGGTGATGTTCAAGGGCGTGTTTGACGATTGCCAGCCCCAAGCCATTTCCGCCTGTTTGGTTACTGCGCGACTCATCGACACGGTAAAAACGCTCCGTTAAATGATATAAATGATGTTGGGCGATCCCGATGCCATTGTCTTGTACACTGAACTCTGCGCCTTGCTCACAGTATTGCCAACGAATGTTGATTTGGCAATGTTGTCCTGCGTGTTTTATCGCGTTGTAAATTAAATTGGATACCGCACTTTGTAGCTGACTTTCATCGCCTCGGACATAAATATCAGGGGTAATTTCAAAATGGATTTGATGATCGTAGTGATTTAAAAACGTGGCGTTTTCTTTTAGATTTAGAATTAAACGTGACATATTGATGATGTCATGTTCTGTATTCGAGGCATTTTCAATTTTCGCCAGTAAGTTGAGTTGGTGCAATAAGTTTGCCATCCGTTTGCTTTGTTCTTGCATCGCATGTAGTGCTTTTTGAGTCAGCGCACTTTGATTGGGCTCCGCTTCAAGTAGCTCTAGATAACCTTGTAATACAGTAAGTGGCGTACGCAATTCATGGTTAATATTGGATAAAAACGTTTGACGAGAATGCAATAAGCGGATCATCTGTGTGACATCTCGCGCGATGATGACACGGGATTGATTGTCATCTTGATGAATATTCATTTCAATATAACGATTTTCATTGGTTAATAAGACTAAAGGGCGTTTGCGTACCGTTTGATAAAAATAATGTTTAAATTCATTGTAAAAAATCACACTAAAGATACTTTTATGGGTAACTTTTTTATTCCAGTAAAACAAAAACATTTCTTGTGAGGCATGATTACACCAAGAAATCGTGCCCGATTGGTCACAAATTAAAATCGCATCAGGTAAATATTGAATATTTTTATTTAACTTTGAAAGTAAACGTAGGGCTTTGATTTTGTCCCGACGGTTTTTACTTTTGTAATAGGCGGTCGTTTGAGAAATGTTTTCTAACAAAAGGGTTTTCTTTTTAGTTGGTACTTCTTCGGGAGTGAGCATGTTGAGTAACTTAAACTCGTTGTAATGATGAAACACGAGTAAGCAAATCAAGGCGATAATGAACCAAAATGAAAAGGATTGGGCAAAATAAGAAAACAGACTTGCCACCGCAACAGCAAGGATTAATTCGATGGCGAGGTATTTACTGGAAAAGGTTCTTTTCATTTGCTGTCATCCTGTAGTTGACTCGAAAAACGGTACCCCGCTCCACGAACAGTTTGAATGTAGCGATCGAAACCATAGTGTTCGAGGCTTTTGCGTAAGCGGCGGATATAGCTGTCAACCGTTCGATCTTCCACATAAATATCATTTCCCCAGATGAAATCCAGTAGCTGCTCTCTGGTGTAGACTTTTTCGGGGTGAGTCATGAAAAATTTGAGTAATTTAAACTCGGTGGAGCTTAAGGTGATCGGTTGTTTGTTGTAACAGACTCGTAGCGCATCTTGATCTAAACTAAGCCCATCAATTTCGATCAGGTGGCTGCTTTGTTCGTACACGCGGCGAATTACGGCTTCGATGCGAGCGAGCAATATTTTCGGTGAAAAAGGTTTAGTAATATAATCGTCAGCCCCAGTATTTAGGCATGTAATACAGTCTTCTTCTTCGCTACGCGCGGTCAGCATGATGATGGGAATGGTGCTAGTTTCTTCGTTTTTCTTGAGAAATTGAATTAACTGGATGCCAGAACGTCCTGGTAGCATCCAATCTAATAAAATCAAGTGCGGTTTTTCAGCGAGTTTTTTGATCGCACTTTGATAGTCTGATGCTTCAATCATCTCGTAACCTTGCTGGGTCAAGAATAAAACGATCATTTCTCGAATCGCGCTTTCATCTTCAACAACTAATATTTTTGTCATGCTTTCCTCGTTTATGTCAGTGCGGTTTCTTTTTTAACTATTTTTAGCCTATGTGGTTACATTTCGCGGTTTGCATAAATTCTGCCACATAGTCATTCGCGGGGTGGTAACGTAATTGCTGTGGTCTGCCGACTTGAACTAACTCTCCTTCATTTAAAATGGCAATTTGGTTGCCCATTTTTATTGCTTCATCAATGTCATGCGTGATAAATACAATACATTTATTTAATCGTTGCTGTAAGTCTAAGACTAAGTCCTGTAATTTGATCCGAATCAGTGGATCAAGCGCAGAAAAGGCTTCGTCCATGAGAACAATATCGGTATCTGCAGTTAATGCTCTTGCTAATCCTACGCGTTGACGCATACCGCCTGAAAGTTGGGCAGGATAGGCGTTTTCGTATCCCGCTAATCCGACTTCGTTTAACCAGTAGTCTGCTTGTTGTTGACGCGCTTTTTCTGCTATACCTCGTACTTTTAACGCATAAGCTACATTTTGTCTCACAGTTAAGTGAGGTAATAAGCCAAAATGTTGAAACACCATACTCACACGTTGTTGACGGAATTGGCGTAATGCGTGTGGATTTAACGCCGTGACGTTGGTGTCACATACCCAGACTTCGCCTGAACTTGGTTCAATAAGACGGTTAATATGGCGCACGAGTGTGGATTTCCCTGAGCCAGATAAACCGATGATACAAAAGATCCCGTTACCGTGAATTTGTAAATTGATATTGCGTAATCCAATTTGACAGCCTGTTGCTTGAAAGATCTCAGCATTTGACGCATTGTCTTTGAGGAGACTGAGTGCTTGGTGACAGGCTTTACCATAAATTTTGTTGATATTTTTAAATGTAATTTGTGTCATTTATGTTCACTCTCATGGTGTTGCCCACGTCCGTAGGCTTGTGTAATGCGGTCGATGATAATAGCTAAGATCACAATGGCGGTGCCCGCTTCTACACCTTGTCCAATATTGAGTGTTTGGATAGCTTGTAGCACGTATTCACCTAATCCCTTTGCGCCAATCATTGAGGCGAGAACAACCATCCCTAAAGACATCATCACTGCCTGATTGATGCCTGCGAGAATACTGGCTTTGGCTTGTGGTAGCAGTACCCAGAGTAATAATTGCCAGCGTGTACTTCCGAATGATTGTGCAGCTTCGATCATTTGTGGGCTGACTTGGCGGATACCGAGCGCAGTTAAGCGGATCAGGGGAGCAATCGCATATACGACTGTCGCGAATAACGCAGGCACTTTGCCGATACCAAATAGCATCAGTACAGGGATTAGGTACACAAAACTTGGCATGGTTTGGATTACATCCAAGACAGGTTGTAACACTTGGTGGAGCCTTTTGTTTGATGCCATAAGGATGCCAATTGGGATACCAAGTAAAATAATGAAAAAAGCAGAAACAATGAGCAGGGCTAAGGTTTGCATTAACGGGATCCAAAGTCCAAATGCACCAATTAAATAGAATCCTGCGCTGCAGAGTAGCGCAAACCAAACTTGACGAGTCGCGTGCCAGGCAAGGAGCGCAACAAGTAATAACATGATCCAGGTGGGAATTGATTCAAGTGTTTTTTCCACTGGAATTAATACATAGTCTAGGGAAAATTGGCTCACTTGGCGGAAATGGCTGCCATAGTCTTGGACGGTATTGACTAAAGCATGGTTCAGTTTTTCTGCAATGGACCAGGCAGCAAATACGCTGTCTGATGCCGTATTTTGTTGTAAGTATTGCTGTAATTTTTCACGAGCGGTAGGCGCAAGCCAAGGTTGCCATATTTGTGGTGAATGTTGTAAAAAAAGATGGGCTTGTTCTAAACCATGACGCTTATTTTCCGTCATCTCTAATATTGCTTGATTTAATGTCTGAGGTTCCAATTGGATCTGGTTTATTAACGCCACTAAATCAGGATGATGTGTCGCGAAATGGCTTGAAACGGACATGGCAAGTTGAGAGTGAGGAAAGCCGCTTATGCAAGGTGTGGTGTTATTTGTGGGGCGCAATAGACGCTCCCAGCATGTCGCTTGATAAGCAGGGAAATGAATCGGAGAAAATTCATACTTCGCCATCAATCCCGTCGGCTGCCAATAATAAAAAAGAATTGGTTTTTGCTGTGTATATGCTGAGGCAATTTCAGCATCCAATGCGGCTCCTGTGCCAGGATGCACATTGTTGAATTGTTGGCTGAGTCCAGTCGCGTTTAAGAGATGTGTATTAAATATTTCACAAGTCCAGCCCGTTGGACAATTCAGGAAACGCGCTTTGTGAGGTTGTTCGGGATCAGAAAAAAGGTGAGCAAATTGCGCGAGATCCTGTACCTGATCTAATTCTGGATATTGTTCTTTTACGTAACGTGGAATATACCAACCTTGTGTTGCACCACCTTTGAGTGTGTCACCGATAATTTGTACTTTTCCTTCACGTTGTCCCTGTTCAATAATCGGGGAGCGCCCAACCCATTGTTCTGCGATAATTTGAATGTCATCTTGTACTAATGCTGTTTCTAAGGCATGGGTTGCACCGGGTACGATTTCTGTTTGGCATCCATAACCTTCACGTAAGATTAGATCCAAAAGTGCGGTAGAAAATTGTCCACTTTCCCAATCTAATGCGCCTAACTTGATTGGCTTGTCGGTATCGCAGGCATAAAGCGTGCCACTAAAGAGTAAAAAAAACGCGATACCTAAGCATTTTAAGCTGTTCATGTTGAATCCTTTTCGATGATTAGGTATCGCAAATTGTAATCAAATACATCTTAGATGCAATGGATTATTCCGATTGGTTAGCCCATTCGTCCTTTGATGTAATCTTCAGTACGCTGAATTTGTGGTTTATCAAAGATTTTTTGAGTCTCATCAAATTCAATTAATTCGCCTAAATACATAAACGCAGTGTAGTCAGAACAACGAGCAGCTTGTTGCATATTATGTGTGACCATGGCAACGGTATAATCATGTTTTAATTCGGAAATCAACTCTTCGATCTTTGCCGTGGAAATAGGGTCTAATGCTGAACAGGGTTCATCAAGTAACAGGACTTCAGGTTTGATGGCTATCCCTCGAGCAATACATAAACGTTGTTGTTGTCCGCCAGAAAGACTATCACCACTTTGGTGGAGCTTGCCTTTTACTTCATTCCAAAGCGCTGCTTTGGTGAGTGCCCATTCTACGCGGTCATTGAGTTCCGATTTGCTTAATTTCTCAAATAAACGGATGCCAAATGCCACGTTGTCATAAATTGACATTGGAAAAGGTGTCGGTTTTTGGAACACCATGCCCACTTTGGCACGGATTAAGGAAATGTCCATTGGGGACGTTAACAAGTTTTCGCCATCTAATTTAATTTCACCAGTCGCATGTTGATTCGGATAGAGCTCAAAAATGCGGTTAAATGAACGCAGTAAAGTGGATTTACCACAACCAGATGGACCAATAAACGCGGTCACTTTGTTTTTGGCAATGCGCATATTGATATTTTTTAACGCATGAAATTCATTGTAGTAGAAGTTAAGCTGATTAATTTCTAATTTTGTGTCTTCTAGTTTAACAATCTGATGAGCCATTCTTCGTATCTCCATGGATTATTTTGTTTTCTGTGGAAAGAAAACACGAGCAAAAACGTTAAGTAATAAAACAAATAGGGTGATTAAGGTAGCGCCTGCCCAAGCGAGTTCATTCCAATCTTGGAACGGGCTGGCGGCAAATTGGTAGATCACCACAGGAATATTTGCCATTGGACCATTCATATCAAAAGAGGTGAATTGGTTTGATAAGGCGGTAAATAAGAGCGGTGCAGTTTCGCCAGAAATCCGAGCGATCGAGAGCAGTACGCCAGTTAAAATGCCGGAACGCGCTGCGCGATAACAAATCATGGTGATAACGCGCCATTGTGGGCAACCTAGCGAGGCAGCAGCTTCGCGTAAATTATTGGGGACTAAATTGAGCATATTATCTGTCGTACGTACGATGACTGGGATCATGATCATTGCTAAGGCTAATGACCCCGCCCAGCCTGAGTAGTGTTTGACTTGTGACACATAAATAGCGTAGATGAATAAGCCAATGACAATCGATGGTGCGGAAAGGAGGACATCATTGAGGAACCGCGTCACTTGTGCTAATTTGCTATAGCGTCCATATTCTGCCAAGTAAGTTCCCGCAAGAATTCCGATAGGTGTACCGATCGCTGTACTGACGATAATCATCATTGTGGAGCCAATGATGGCATTGAGTAAGCCGCCTGATTCATTTGGTGCTGGTGTTGGTTGTAAGAAAAGCTGCATAGACAGAGCAGGGATGCCTTTTGTAATTAAGGTAAAAAGAATCCAACATAGCCAAAATAACCCGAATCCCACCGCAAGAAATGAGAGGGTTAACATTAATTTATTTTTCAGTTTACGACAATGAAAGTGAGTTTTACTCATTAGCGACGTCCTTCTTTTTTCTCAATACGCATAATTAAGAGACGGGAGAGTGATAACACAACCGTTGTAATTAAGAATAAAATCAAACCAAGTTCCATTAAGGCAGCTTTTTGTAGCCCACTTGCTTCGTTAAATTCGTTAGCAATCGAAGAAGCAATGGAGGTTGACGGTGAGAATAAGGATTCTGGTAATTGGAAGGCGTTACCGATCACAAACGTGACAGCCATGGTTTCACCTAATGCCCGTCCAAGACCCAGCATCATTCCACCCACGACACCTGTTTTGGTATAAGGTAAGACCACTTTCCACATGACTTCCCAGGTGGTTGCACCTAAACCGTAAGCGGATTCTTTTAAGATTGCTGGCACAATAGTAAATACATCACGCATTACTGACGCGATGAACGGAATAATCATGATGGCGAGGACTAAACCTGCGGTGAATAAGCCGATACCAAAAGGGGCACCAGAAAAAAGGTAGTGCAATACGGGAATTTCGCCAAACCAGTCGATGAGAGTGGGTTGGACATGTTCTTGAAAGAGCGGAACAAAAATAAATAATCCCCACATTCCGTAAATAATTGAAGGAATGGCAGCCAGCATTTCGATTGCTGTACCAATCGGGCGTCTCAACCATTCAGGTGCTAATTCTGTGAGAAAGATGGCAATCCCAAAAGAAATTGGCACAGCGATCAATAATGCTAATAATGAAGTAATTAACGTACCAATAATAGGAACCAGTGCACCATAGCTGTTTTGTACTGGGTTCCAATCGTTTGTCCAAAGAAAAGCGAGTCCAAATTGACGTAGTGAATCCCAACTTCCTACTACTAATGAAATCATCACTGCAGCTAACAGCAAAAAAACTAACACGGCAAAAAAACGTGTCATGTTTTTAAAAAAAAGTTCGATGATGTGATGATTTAGCTTATTCAGTTCTGTTTGTGTTTTATGATCGCGTGACATAATCACCTTCTTATTTGCGTGAATAATTAGGGCAGAATCTCTCTGCCCTAAGCGCTTATTGCCAAATAACCGCTCCATTCGTTGCTTTTACATCCGTTTTCCATTGTTGTTGAATTTTCTTGACAACTTCATCTGGTAAGGGGACGTAGTCAAGTTCTGTAGCAGCGTGTTTACCTTGTTTAAATGCCCAATCAAAGAAACGAAAGACGGATTGAGTTTGTTCTGGTTTTTCTGCGTTTTTATGTAACAAAATGAAGCTAGCTGCGGTGATCGGCCAGGATTTCTCTCCTGCTTCATTCGTTAAAATTACGCCCATGCCAACCGCACTTTCCCAATTGGCATTGGCCGCTGCCGCCATAAAGCTATCGCCAGAAGGCTGAACAAAGTGTCCAGTTTTATTTTGTAACGCTGTCCAAGCTAAGTGATTTTGTTTAGCATACGCATATTCCACATAACCAATGGAATACTTGATTTTGCTAACATAAGCCGCAACGCCTTCATTACCTTTACCACCTTGACCCGTTGGCCATTTCACTGATTTCCCTTGTCCTACTTTTTCTTGCCATTCTGTTGAGATTTTTGATAAGTAATTGGTCCAGCCAAATGTTGTGCCAGAACCGTCAGAGCGATGGACGACAATGATCGTTTTATCGGGCAGTGCAATGCCATCATTCAGTGCAGCGATTGCGGGATCGTTCCATTTTTTGATTTTGCCTAAGAAAATATCGGCGAGGAGGCTGCCTGACAGTTTGAGTTCCCCAGCTTTGATGTCAGGGATATTCACGACAGGCACTGTGCCACCAATAATGGCAGGGAATTGGAGAAGTTGATGTTGTGTGAGTAGTTCGGCTTTCATTGGATCGTCGGAAGCACCAAAATCAATGGTTTTCGCGATGATTTGTTGCTGTCCACCACCAGATCCAATAGATTGATAATTAACTTTATTGCCCGTTTCTTTTTCATACATGGATGCCCATTTGGCATAGATTGGGTAAGGAAAAGACGCCCCCGCACCTGTAATCGTTTCTGCGTTGGCGGTGAAAGTGAATGCACCTAAAACAATCGATAAAAGCATTGCACGTTTTGTCATAAACATTACTCCTTTTGAGTTTTCAACGACTACCTCGTGGTAGCGGGAGCCATTGTAGAATGCAAATATGACAGTTTTATGACAGTTTAAAGGCAACTTTGTACAGATAAAGTGCGGTGATTTTTCTGCAAGTTTTCTACAAGAAGAGAATGTGAGAGGAGATTTATTATTAATTATTCGGCAATCTATTTTTTCTACTAAATTAGCCTTGAAACTTGTGTATAATGCCCCATATTCAAAAAACGTTTAAATAATAGAAGTCATTTATGGGAAAGAAAAAACGTTCAGCAAGTTCTTCTCGCTGGTTAAATGAACACTTTAACGATCCTTTTGTGCAAAAAGCACATAAGCAGAAATTGCGTTCGCGCGCGTATTTTAAATTAGATGAAATTCAACAAACGGATCGTTTATTTAAGCCTGGTATGACGGTTGTCGATCTGGGCGCTGCGCCAGGCGGATGGTCGCAATATGTGGTGACACAAATTGGCGATAAGGGACGCGTGATTGCCTGTGACATTTTAGAAATGGATCCTATCGTGGGGGTGGATTTCCTGCAGGGCGATTTCCGTGATGAAAATGTGTTAGCCGCACTGTTAGAACGTGTTGGTGACGGGAAAGTCGATGTGGTGATGTCTGATATGGCACCAAACTTCAGCGGCATGCCATCCGTTGATATTCCACGCGCTATGTATTTAGTAGAACTGGCACTGGATATGTGCAAACAGGTGTTAGCGACAAAAGGTAGTTTTGTCGTCAAAGTTTTTCAGGGTGAAGGTTTTGATGAATACTTAAAAGAGATTCGTTCTCTCTTTAGTGTTGTAAAAGTACGGAAACCTGAGGCTTCTCGAGGGCGTTCTCGTGAGGTGTATATTGTTGCAACAGGCTATAAACAGTAGAATAGCGCAATATTGACATGTCATGATTGCTAGCTAATGGCTATTGATAGGATAATTTCCAATTTCATAACAAATATAGTAATCTTGCAACAAATTATTAACGTTAAACAAAAAGAGGTCAAACCTTGAACGATATGGTAAAAAATTTGGTTCTTTGGATTGTTGTTGCCGTTGTGATGATGACAGCATACCAAGGCTTTAATTCAACTTCGTCAGGAAACACCACTGACTATACGACGTTTATTACTGATGTAGGTAATGATCAAGTTCGTCAGGCTCGCTTTGATTACAATGAAATTTATGTAACTAAAGCGGATGGCTCAAAATATATGACAGTGATGCCGTTGAATGACGATAAATTACTGAACGATTTATTAAATAAGAAAGTAAAAATTGAAGGAACGCCGCCAGAAAAACGTGGGTTATTCTCGCAAATCTTAATTTCTTGGTTCCCGATGTTATTGTTAATTGGGGTCTGGCTGTTCTTTATGCGCCAAATGCAAGGTGGCGGCAGTAAAGCAATGAGTTTTGGTAAAAGCCGTGCACGTATGATGACACAAGAGCAAATCAAAACAACCTTTGCTGATGTGGCTGGCTGTGATGAAGCGAAAGAAGAAGTGGCAGAAATCGTCGATTTTTTACGTGATCCTGGTAAATTCCAAAAATTAGGGGGAAAAATTCCTAAAGGGATTTTAATGGTTGGACCTCCAGGTACTGGTAAAACCTTATTAGCGAAAGCGATTGCGGGTGAAGCCAAAGTGCCTTTCTTTACTATTTCTGGTTCTGACTTCGTTGAGATGTTTGTCGGGGTTGGGGCATCACGTGTACGTGATATGTTTGAACAAGCAAAGAAAAACGCACCGTGCTTAATTTTCATTGATGAGATCGATGCAGTCGGTCGTCAGCGTGGCGCGGGTTTAGGCGGTGGACATGATGAACGTGAACAAACCCTTAACCAAATGCTTGTAGAAATGGATGGTTTTGAAGGGAATGAAGGTGTTATTGTCATCGCGGCAACTAACCGTCCAGATGTACTTGACCCTGCATTGACGCGTCCTGGTCGTTTTGACCGCCAAGTTGTTGTGGGTTTACCTGATGTGCGTGGTCGTGAACAAATCTTAAAAGTGCATATGCGTAAAGTCCCCGTTTCACCAGATGTGGATCCAATGACGTTAGCACGTGGTACGCCAGGCTATTCTGGGGCTGACCTTGCGAACTTAGTAAATGAAGCCGCATTGTTCGCTGCGCGTACGAATAAACGTCTCGTGACGATGTTGGAGTTTGAAAAAGCAAAAGACAAAATCAATATGGGACCTGAACGTCGTACCATGATCATGACCGATAAACAAAAAGAGTCAACGGCTTATCATGAGGCTGGGCATGCAATTGTAGGCTATATTGTGCCTGAGCATGATCCCGTGCATAAAGTGACGATCATCCCTCGTGGTCGTGCATTAGGGGTAACTTTCTTCTTGCCTGAAGGCGATCAAGTTAGTATTAGCCAAAAACAATTAGAAAGTAAGCTATCGACGTTGTATGCGGGTCGTATCGCGGAAGATTTAATTTATGGGGAAGAAAACATCTCAACAGGGGCATCAAATGATATTAAAGTGGCGACCAATATCGCACGTAATATGGTGACCCAATGGGGTTTCTCTGACAAGCTGGGTCCAATTTTGTATTCAGAGGATGAAGGCGAAGTCTTCCTTGGTCGCTCCATGGCAAAAGCAAAACATATGTCTGATGAAACGGCTCATGCGATTGATGAGGAAGTCCGTGCCATTGTGACTCGCAATTATGCGCGTGCAAAACAAATCTTAATCGATAATATGGATATTTTACATGCGATGAAAGACGCATTAGTAAAATATGAGACAATCGAAGAAGAACAAATTGAGCAATTAATGAAGCGTCAACCTGTGACGCCACCATCGGGTTGGGAAGAAACAGAATCTTCTCCATCTCCGCAGGCTCAAGCGCCGAAAGCCGCGTCTGAAGATGTGGCAGAGTCGACACAACAGACTCAAGACGAAGAATAATTTATCGTGAATGAAAAACCTCTTTAATCAATATTAAAGAGGTTTTTTTGTTAGTTCATCCAACTCGTTTTGATAAGAAATGATTTTTTCCCTTTCAATATTTCGCTATAATTAACCGCACTTTTTTTGATAATTATAACCCATGAAATTATACGCAAATAATAAAGTCTTAGACCTATCCACGCCTCAAATTATGGGGATTTTGAATTTCACACCTGACTCATTTTCAGACAGTGGTCAGTTTTTTGATTTAGATAAAGCACTGCGGCATGTCGAAAATATGTTGAGGGCGGGAGCGACAATTATTGATATTGGGGGAGAATCTACGCGTCCAATGGCAGAAGAGGTGACGGTAGAGCAGGAGTTAGATCGTGTTATTCCTGTTGTTGAGGCAGTAAAACGTCATTTTGATTGTTGGATTTCTGTTGATACTTCAAAGGCAGAGGTGATGAACGCCGCGGCTGAAGTGGGGATGGATCTAATTAATGATATTCGTGCATTACGTGAACCCCATGCACTAGCGACCGCCGCAGCTTTGGATTTACCCGTCTGTATTATGCACATGCAAGGTCAACCTCGTACGATGCAGCAGAATCCACAATATGATGATGTGGTTGCAGATGTTTTGGCATTTTTACAACAACGAACGGCGCAATGTATTGATGCAGGTATTCGAGCAGAAAATCTGATTTGGGATATGGGATTTGGGTTCGGTAAAACCGTTGAACACAATTATAAATTGTTGCAAAACTTATCGCACTTTTGTGAGCGCGGTATACCTGTTTTAGCGGGACTATCAAGAAAATCGATGATCGGTGCGGTATTAAATAAGCCCGTTGAGCAACGCGTGATTGGGAGTGTGACTGGTGCGCTCATTGCTGCGATGCAAGGCGCAAAAATTTTACGAGTGCATGATGTAGATGAAACCGCTGATGCACTAAAAGTCTGGTTAGCAACACAACAAGTTTAATAAAAAGGATAATTCAAATGGCAGAACGTAAATATTTTGGTACGGATGGCGTACGTGGAAAAGTGGGGACAGCGCCCATTACCCCTGATTTTGCACTGAAGTTAGGCTGGGCAGCGGGTAAAGTTTTAGCCACACAAGGATCTCGTACCGTTTTAATTGGTAAAGATACCCGTATTTCTGGTTATATGTTGGAGTCAGCATTAGAAGCAGGACTCGCCGCAGCTGGTTTATCTGCTGCATTCACGGGACCTATGCCAACACCTGCTATCGCTTATTTAACACGTACGTTCCGTGCAGAAGCGGGAATTGTGATTTCCGCCTCGCATAATCCGTATTATGACAATGGGATTAAGTTTTTTTCGGCACAAGGAACAAAATTACCAGATGATGTAGAAGAGGCAATTGAAGCGATGTTAGATGAGCCGATTGATTGTGTTGAATCGGCAGATCTAGGGCGTGCAAGTCGAATTACTGATGCAGTAGGACGTTATATTGAATTTTGTAAAAGTACGTTCCCCGCACATTTAAGTCTTGAAAATTATAAAATTGTTGTCGATTGTGCGAATGGCGCCACTTATCATATCGCGCCTAATGTAATGCGCGAGTTAGGTGCTGATGTGATTGAGATTGCCACTCAGCCGAATGGTATGAATATTAATGAAAAGTGCGGTGCAACGGACATTAAAGCGTTACAAGATAAAGTGTTAGAAGTGAAAGCAGATGTCGGTTTAGCGTATGATGGCGATGGTGACCGTTTGATCATGGTGGATCATTTAGGTAACAAAGTCGATGGTGACCAAATTTTATTTATTATTGCTCGTGAAGCATTACGTGCTGGCCATTTAAAAGGTGGGGTTGTTGGGACATTAATGAGCAATATGAGCCTTGAGCTTGCATTGAAACAATTGGGGATCCCATTTGAACGTGCGAATGTTGGCGATCGTTATGTGCTAGAAAAAATGCAAGAAAAAGGATGGTCATTTGGTGGCGAAAATTCAGGTCATATCATTATTGCAGATAAAAATACGACAGGTGATGGAATTATTGCCTCTCTGGCCGTTTTGACAGCCATGGTGGAACACAATTTATCGCTAAATGAATTAGCTCGAGCAGTTCCTTTGTTTCCACAAGTATTAATTAATGTGCGTTTTGCAGGTGGTGCAAATCCATTAACATCTGAAGCCGTAAAAAAAGTGGCGGCTGATGTTGAGCAGCGTCTTGCTGGTAAAGGGCGTATTCTATTACGTAAGTCAGGTACAGAGCCATTAATTCGTGTCATGGTTGAGTGTGAAGAAGCGGAATTAGCACAGCAATGTGCTGAAGAAATTGCGGATGTTGTTCGCGCCAACTAATTTTTTCTGATGAATAAACTGTGCATGAATTTGTACAGTTTATTTTTTTATGGAGAATCATTTATGGATATTTTTGTGATGCGTCATGGTGAGGCGGAGTTAATGGCGAAATCTGATAAGGATCGTCACTTAACCTCTCGTGGCATACAGCAAGCCATTGCACAGGGAATGTGGTTAAAATCTAACGCACAATTAGACAAAGTGCTTGTCAGTTCTTATGTCCGTGCACAAGAAACATTTGAGCAGATTAATCTTGTTTATGATAATCAGCTTGTTAACTGTGCAGAAGTATGGGAGGGGATTACGCCTTATGGCAATGCACACACCGTCGTGAGCTATTTAGATTGGTTAGCCGAGCAGGGCGCAAAATCCGTTCTATTGGTGTCGCATTTGCCTTTGGTGGGGGAAATTGTTTCAGCACTTTGTGGGCGTAATCCAGTTAGTTTTTACCCTTCTACAATTGCGAAAATTGAGTGGAATCAGTCCTCAGGTATTCTCATTCAGGCGAAATACCCAGAATAACGAAACACAGCCTATTGTGCTTAAATGAAGAATAATGTGCTAATTTGTTTTAAAATTAAACAATTTTAAAAGTTCAATGATTTACATTAATTCACAAAGAAAAAAGAAGTATCCTTATTTTTATTATCTTTTTCAATGGGTTAATTATTTATTCTGTCGGAATGAAATGTGATTAATAAATGTTAACTGAGTAAAAAAGTGTAAAGAATGATGTATTTTTTTGCCAATTTAATACACACTATATGAAGCAAAGTGAGATGCTTTGTGAGTTTTTTATTTTAAACCTCAAAATTTAGGAGAAATGATGAAAAAATCAGTATTAGCTGCATTAGTATTAGGCGCAAGTTTAACTGTAACGGGTTGCTTTGATAAAGAGAGCAAAGCGGGTCAAGAAGTTGAAAAAGCAAAATCTAGCGTTGTTGAAGCGAAAGATGCCGTAGTAAGCGCAGCTGGTGAAGTGAAAAACTCCGCAGCAGAGACCGCAAAAGAAGTGAAAGACGCGGCAGCAGTGAAAATGGAAGAAGCCAAAGCTGCAATGACCGAAGCAAAAGAAGCGGTTGTTGAAAAAGCGACTGAAATGAAAGATGCTGCAGCAGCGAAAATGGAAGAAGCCAAAGCTGCAATGACCGAAGCAAAAGACGCAGCAGCTGAAAAAGCAACTGAAATGAAAGATGCTGCAGCAGCGAAAATGGAAGAAGCGAAAGCTGCAATGACAGAAGCAAAAGACGCAGCAGCTGAAAAAGCAACTGAAATGAAAGATGTTGCAGCAGCGAAAATGGAAGAAGCGAAAGCCGCAATGACAGAAGCAAAAGACGCAGCAGCTGAAAAAGCAACTGAAATGAAAGATGCCGCAGCAGCGAAAATGGAAGATGCTAAAGCAGCGATGACGGAAGCAAAAGACGCGGCTGCTGAAAAAACAACTGAAATGAAAGATGCTGCCGCTGTGAAAGTAGAAGAAGCGAAAGCTGCAGTAAAAGACGCTAAAGATGCTGTTGTTGAAAAAGTGGAAGAAGCAAAAAAATAAGTTATTAGTTTAAATAACGAAATGTTTTTATTAAAAATAGCGGAATATTCCGCTATTTTTATTTATTGAGACAAGAGATATTGGAAATTGAGTTTATCTTTTTCTGCAAAAATTCGTACCGCTTGGTGTCGGTATTCTGATGGGAGCTTTTCTTGATATAAAAAACGACTACTCACGGCGACAAATTCCGCATCTAAATATTGGGTATACACTGAACCAGTGTTGGTATTAACGCCTGCCATTGCTCGCCCTAATAATTTTCCATAAATATGTACATTCCCATCTGCAGCCACTTCTGCGCCCGCTTCAACATTGCCATGAATAATTAAATCACTATTTTTGGCATAAATGACTTGTTTTGCTTGAACATCTTGATGAATGATTTTTACTGGTAAATAGCGGGGTTCAGGCAGAATGTCAGATAATTCTCCACTTTTGCCTAATAAAGGCAGATTTGCTGTCAAAATCAATTCTTTTTGTAAATGATTTTGCCAGTCTGATACTCCGATAATTTGGATATTAAACTCAGTAAATAATGCTTTTAATGCGGTTAGATCCATTTTTTCAAGCGTAGGGGTAAATTGAATAATGACAGCAATATTTTGAAACATAGAGGGAGAGGATTTGACTTTCTTTGCTAATGAACGTTTGATGGTCGTCAGGCTTGCGCTATTTAATGTAATAAAGATCGATGAAAATTGTCCTGTTCGAAACTCTACAATATCCTGTGCCATAATTAATTCCAAATGTTCAAATTGCGTGTTTCAATCATAAATAATTGTGTTAGGATCAGCAAATCTTTTTTGGATAAATTGAGAGCAAAATCAATGTTATGTGCAATTTATAAAAGTAAACGAAAAGTTGGTACTTATCTTTATGTTGCGAAGCGTGATCACTTTGATGCTGTACCTGATAGCTTACGGGAAGTCTTTGGAACGCCTATTTTTGTGATGATGTTTAATTTAGCGGGCAATAAACCCCTTGTGAATGCCGATAAAACAGAAGTAGAGGCAAAAATTCGTGAGCAAGGGTTCTATTTACAGATGCCAAAAGAAGATGATTGGCTATTTAAGTTATAAGTGAGTTGGTGTAAATCGTGCTTTAGCTGGCATCCTGTCTAAAATACGTGCTTTATTGGCTTTGAGTGCCTCTTCTGTTGGAATATAGTCTAACCAAAGACTTGCATCAGAAGGTAGGTTTTCTGGCCAATAGTATTGCACATTAAATCCACGGGCTTTGCATTCTTGGTGTAATAGGTCATAACGTTTCTTTAGGAAGGTGAGCTTGTTAAAGAAAAAACGAACATGCCCTGTTCCTAATTTATAGTCGGTTGGTTGACCTTTTAGATCAAATTTTCCTTTTGCAACCGCATTGGGAATCCGTGTTAATTCGCGATGTTCTGCAAGTAAATGTTGGTCACAAAGCTCTGTTGGAGGAATGAGATTAATGCGTGTCATAGTCAATAAGCTAAGAGAAAGAGGGAGAAAGGGCGTAAAAACTACGCCGCTTGGATTATTTTAATGTTTCAATAAAGGCAGCAATACTTTGCATGTCTTCTTCAGATAAGCGAGATTTGGCGGCATTTCCTGCGCCGACAATTTGTCCTTCTTTGCGTGCGGTTAATCCTTTCACAATCTCATCGGCTGTGAGGGATTTTAAGGGACGAGATTGGTTCAACGCTGATTTTTCTGCTTGGTTACCGTGACAAAATGAGCAAGGTTTAAAAAGCTGTTTGCCACGTTCAGCACTGACTTCTGCTTGTGCGGGTGTGGACATGGCATAAGCCATAAGAAAGAGAGTCGCGTAAATTTTTTTCATTCATTAACCTTTAAAAAGTGTATCTAAAGTCTGATGGGGAATCAGACCCTCGAATTTATAAAGGATTTTGCCCTCTGGGTCAATAACGAAAGAGGTGGGGGTACCGATTAATTGATAGCGCTCAGCAGTCATTTTAAGTTGATCCTTGACGATGAAGAGCTGGATTTCTCGTTTACTTACAATTGCTTGTGTATCTGCTTTTTCACCGTCTACATTCATTGCAATAATATGTAAATTATTGTTAGGGTGGCGATGTTGATATTGTTCAAAGGTTTTTAATTCATTAATGCATACTCCGCACGTTTCTGACCAAAAATTGAGAAGGATCGTTTTCCCTCGCCATTCGGTCAGGCTCACTTTGTTGCCTTGTAGATCAAAGGCTGCAATCTCTGGGGCGGGATGCCCAATGACTGCGATCTCATCTTTGCATGAAAACGTGACAAAACAGAGCGCACTTAATAGGAGCGATTGGGTTAGCGTGAGTAAAAAAGCTTTAATGCGCATTGATTTCCTCTCGTAAAAATTTGCCATGTTGCAAGAAAATAGTACGGTGGGAGAGTTGACCTAATTCTGGATTATGGGTCACCATTACAATTGTTCTGCCTTGTTTATTCAGCTCCATCAGTAAATCGAGCACGAGTTGTTCATTTTTCTCATCGAGATTGCCAGTCGGTTCATCAGCGAAGATAACGGGAGGTTGGTTCACTAAAGCACGCGCAATGCAAACACGTTGTTGTTCTCCGCCTGAAAGTTGACTAGGTCTGTGATCAACGCGGTGGGCGAGTCCGACTTGTGTTAAGACTGCTTTAGCGGCGTCCTCATCCACTACACTGTGATAATGTTGTGCCAGCATGACATTTTCGAGAGCAGTTAAGTAAGGAATCAAGTGAAATTGTTGGAAAACGAGACCAATTTTTTCAGCTCGGAAACGTTGTCTTCCAATTTCATCCAACTGTGCGGCATCAATACCATCCAGTATCACTTTCCCTTCTGTTGCGGTATCTAGTCCAGTTAAGATATTCATTAATGTGGTTTTCCCAGAGCCAGAAGCGCCCATAATAGCAACAAATTCGCCTTGCTTAATCTGGATTGTAATATCTTCCAGAGCAGTCACTTGGTCAAATCGTTTATATAAATGTTGTGTTTCAATCACATAGGCTGACATAGTTTACCTTTCTCTCATTTATCATCGCAGTGAGACACTACGAGTTTGGGGTTATAGGAATGAAGTGGGGTTATTCTTCCCCTTTCAATACATTTGCAGTTTGGATTTCCAATGCGCGACGTGTAGGCACAATCACTGCAATAAAGGCGACCAATAGGGATACGATGATCGTTATCGGAATAACAGGTAAACGCATATCAATAGATGCTTTAAATACCGTCAATCCCAAAATTTGTGCGAGTAAATAACCAATTATGATGCCTGCGAATATTGCACACACGGCAATAATGAAAATTTCTGTTCCGATTTGTTTAATGATATCTTGTCGTTTGGCACCCAGTGCTTTTTGTAGGGCGAATTCTTTTGCACGTTCACCTACAATCGCAATTAATGTGGTGTTGACGCAGAGCGTCGCGAGAATGAGGATCACAATTGAAATTAGCCCCATTAAACCTTTTATTTTCTCTAGAATTTGTCCTTCTGAGGCGGAAACTTTGCGGATTGGATGAATGGTGAGATCAGGGTATTGTTGTTGTAATTGGTGCGCGAACTGTTCTACTTGTCCCTCGTCATTTTTAACATTTAGGAGCGCGTTAGTTGCTTGTCCTTCTTTTTCTAACCAATGTTGTGCAAATGAGATATTCACGATTAACATGTTGTCTGTTGCATCACCTGATTCAACAATCGCTTTAATATTAAAACGGTGCTTTTCAACTGCATTTTTACTTAACGTAATCTTATCTCCTACTTTGAGATTCAGCCGATTCGCAAGCGTTTTACCAATCATGGCATTGCGTTCATCAAAATTCACACCAATTTGTGAACCTGTGATTTGCCAATAGGGTGCTAAGGTTTTCATTGCGTCAAACCATACGCCCATAATGACGATTTTTTCTAATTCGCTACGTGTTACGCCATATAAATAAGGACTTGCTGCACTGATTAATCCTGGTGGGGCATTGTGTATGATCTGTTGTAGTTGTTGTTCTTGAATGACGCCATGCGTAGTCGAACCTATATAAAAATTAGCACCGAACGTGCGTAGTTCTTGGCTCATTTTAGTATTGATATCAAAATATACGGCTGCCATGGCGGTCACAATACTGGCACCCACGGTTAGCGCAGCAAAAATAATCAATACGCGTTGTAGACGTAAGCGTAATGCGCGAAAAATTAAGCGCCAAAACATCGAAGTTGTGCTATTGGCGACCATATAACACCTCGACAGGATATAAACGCGCGATGCGGTGGGCAGGGAACCAAGTACCAATCAAAGCAATCAATATTGAGAGTACTAATACACAGGGGACAACGATCCAGGTAAAGTCGAGCGGGGCACCAAATAATGTACTACCAATAAATTTTGCTAATCCCCACCCTGCAATACAGCCGAGAATTCCCCCTAAAAATCCACTGATCATTGCTTCACAATAAAATAATAAAACGATCTGCCATTGATAAGCGCCGAGTGCTTTCATTAAACCGATTTCTTTACTGCGTTCAATAATTGTAGTTGTCATTAACGAAGCAATGCCCATCGCCGCGGCAAAGATGGCGGCAAGTGTAACGACGGCTAATAACAGTTGAATTTTTTCAATCACGACACCTTCTGAGGCGGCAACTTGCCAAATGGGGCGTACGATGGCGCCAGAAATCGCTTCTTCTAATTGGTGTGAAATGGAGGAAACATAAGCAGTACAATACCAACGATCGTATTCTTCAGCATCTAATCCGTCGACATTAGCACGCGCTTTGCGTGATAATTCATTTTCTGGCACGGTTAAAGCAGAGACTTTAATCGCTTGTACTTTACCGTGTAAATTAAGCAGCGTTTGTACCGCACTTAGTGGCATAACCAGTTGTTGCTCTTCTGTTCCTCCTGTTGAGAGAATCCCTTTAATTTCAACATGGAGCTGGTTATTTGTTTCGTTGTCTTGGTAAGAAAGTCGTAAACGATCGCCCATTTTCCATTGTGATGTTTTTGCTAATTGTTCTCCAATCAAAACAGGAACAATTTCTGTGGTCATTTCTTGTCGATCATCAACCCATTCTCCTTGTACTTTCCAGTAAGGACTGATGATTCGCTGTCCAGTGTGATATGTTTCTTCATCAGGAATCGCAATGTGATGATCGAAGAATGTGCCTAAAATTTGAATCGTTTGCAGAGGAGAGTGCATTTCTTTTTGGGCTTGAACATCTGCGCGAAGTAGAGGGGCAAAACCAACAATATTATTGCGCCAAAAAATATCTTTTATATTCGGTAACTCTTTTTCATCTAAAAAATCTTGGTTTGCTAGTAGGTTAACCCCGTTCGCTTCCTCTGGTAAAACGGCATGGCTTGCTGGTTCAATTAAGATATTGGCACCATAAGACTTTAATTCGCGTGCCATTTTATCTCCGATATCAATAGATACTGCAAGGAGTGCAGAGACCAACCCCGCAGCAAGAAAGATCGTGGTGATCGCCAATAATTTACGCTTTAAACCAAAGCGCCAAGATTGGAGTAGCATACGAGCAAGCATTATTTTCCCCCTTCAATGCTGAGGTAGTGTTCTGGTGCATCTCGGAATGCATTGAGATTCTTTTCACTGGCAAAGAAATACGTTTTCCCTTCATAGCTGTATTTATGCTCAGTTTTCGTATTTTTGAGTGGTGTGTGATCCACGGGATCAATCACATCAATTTCAACGATAGTAGAAAAATAGTTTAATCCTTCTTCTAAATTTTGTTTGTTAATCACAACGTGCGTTGCGGTTTGTTGCCAATTTTCAATTGGGACTGGGTTGCAACCACCAGGTTTACCAATGGAAGGAATAAACATCCGTACTCCACATCCAACACACACAACTTGATCTCCTTCCATTACATAACCTTGATCACCACATAAAATACATGCGTCAAAAACAGCCGCTAAACTCAAGCGATCAGGAAGACGATTGATCAAGAAGAAACGCACTGCTTTGCCGTCATCAGCAATCCAAACAAAACGATGTAACTTGCCATCTTTCACTTGTTCAATGGGAATATGGATTTGGTTGTTTTGATCCAATTTAACGGGAGTTGCTTCTGATAAACGCGGGGGTTGTGAGGCGATGCGATCCCAATAAAGCTGGCTACTGCAGACGATAACTAAGATAACTGTACCCCAGAGAAGTAGACGCTGTGAGACCAAAAGTGCGGCTTGTTTTTGGCGTTTTTCAATTGGGTGAGGCGTTTTTTGTACTGCAGCTTTACGTGGGATGTGAATTTTGATGATGAACACCAGCAGAATAATCAGTAATAGTGCACAACTGATATAGTTAAAGAAATTTGTGAGATTACCTGATTTGGCAACAATGCTGAGACGAAGTTTAGTTAATTCTAAGACTTGCAGTTTCATCAAAGTGAGGAGAACATCACTGAGTAAGGGGGTGATGAGTAACAGTAAAGTGATTGTGCTGATAAACCAAGAAAGTGCGGTATGTTTTTGTGAGGTTTGATTTTGTTTTAATAATAGGGTGAGCCAAATAGTGACGAATAAGCACAGAAAGAAACCTAGAGCAATCGCACTACTATGTAAAATAAAATCCGTATTGATGACATCGGTATGTGTGATTGCCGTCAAGTTAGGATCTTTTCCCCATATAAGCCCAGCGATAAACACGAATAGGATATGACTAAAATAGGCAAAGTGGAGAATTCGTAAAAATTGACTGACATAAAACAGGATTAAGCCAGTGATCATAAATAAAGTGAGCGCTAACGTGATGAATTGGCTTTTGGGTAATGTTAAGCTTGTGATACTCCCGAATATAAATGCAATCAGACTATACCAAATAAGTGATTTGATGTTGATTCTTGGATAGTATGCCCACGCGATTCCGAGTAAGAGGGCAAAAGGTAAGTTATGTTGCAGGAAAAACGTAAAAAAATAATTCATGATCTTTTCCACAGGTAAAAAAGCGGTTGCTTAACATCATCACATTGCCAATGTGCATCGCAATATTTGAATACCCATTGGGAATAAGAAAATGTATTTGATGAGGGAGGTGCGTAAAGGCGCACCTCCACTTAATTTATTTTAAGCCAGTGAATTTAAATTCATAGCTAACATCAAAGGGTTTCCACCAGCGACCAACGCCTGTTTCTTCATCAGTATGACGGTGCATACCTGCTTTTGGTGGCGGGTCAATATGATAAGTTAATTTATAGTTGCCGACGCCCATCATTTTGATATTTAAGCCATAGTGTGGACCATCACCCGCAACCATCGGCATAAAAGTCCCTTCTTGTTTTTCACCTGTATCGGTATTGACTAAAGTATAGTTGATGGTTAAATAAGGCATCCATTCTCCTTCACCAAAACCATTCACATTACCTTTAATCGCATGAATGTCCGCTTCTAAGTGAATATCCGATTTAGCCGCAGGTAAGCCCATGCCACGAGGCTCCATATCTACAGGTTGCAGGTAAACCGCTGCAATTTCCATCCCATTCATTTCTACGGGTTCGCCGATTGGGAACTCTTTAAATGCTAATGCCGAAGGGGCGGCTAAAATGCTGGCGAGCAAGGTTGTAGTTAAAAGTGTTTTTTTCATACTTAATCTCCTTTGAATAGGTAAGTCTGGTTTACGATATTAAACCGTTTTTCTACTTTGGTATTTCATGTAGAACAAAGCAAAAATAGCAGCAAAAATTAATACAACTTGTGGAAGTAAGGTTTCAAGATAAGGGTAGATCCCCAACCAGCTAATTTCTGGGATCCCCGTAATCAGTGTCGGTTCGAATAATTTGCCTTCGATGAGCTCTAGTACACTTTTGCCCGCAAAAACAAATGCCATGAGATACATAAAGGTGCCCGTAAACATGAAGAATGGTTTTAAAGGGAGTTTTACTACGGTATAACGCATGACAACATAGCATAATGCGAGTATGACGCACCCTACTGCGAAGCCCGCGAAAAGATAGAGATAACTGACCGCACTTGTCGCATCACTTACTAGCGCGTAATAAAATAAGACGGTTTCAGCACCCTCACGATAAACGGCTAAGAAGCTGGTTAGCCACAAACCAATTAATGAGCCCGTTGTTAGTGCGACAGACAATTTGCCTTCTAAGTAGCGTTTCCAGTTTTGCGCTTCGACTTTTGAGAGTAACCAATAACTCATCATAAATAACATGACGACCGCGAACATCATGGTAAACCCTTCTAATAATTCACGACTTGCTCCCGCATTAGCGAACAGCAATTGGAATGCCGCCGCAGTGACTATACTCGCAATTAAAGCAATATAGACAGACTGGCGAATAACAGGCAACTTATCTTGATGATGATTTTTAATGAGATATGTCACAATTGCCGCGACGATCAATAAGGCTTCCAACCCTTCTCGTAAAATAATCAATAGGCTATAAATGAACATTGACCAGTGGCTTTGCTGCCCACCTTGTAACATATTGACCGCTTGAGTTAAGCCTTGTGCAAGACCTAAAGCCTGTTGGTGTAATTGTTCATTATTTGCGTGAGTGTTCATTAAACTCACTAGGCGGGTAAAGTACCCCTCCAATTCTGCTTTGGTATGGCTGTTTCGTGAACCGATTTTATTTTCCATTCCGCTGCTTTCAAACACGTCAAAGTAGGTATCTTGGACGGCAAGCATGGCTTTTTTCTGTTCGCCTTGTTGATATAACGTGATAGCTTGCTGAATACGCTGGTTAATTTCTGTGGTAATTTTATGCCAATCTTGTTCGGCGTGAGAGAGGGCTAATTCGTTATTATTTGTTTGACGCGTTTGATGTTCACGGGTCGTCGGTAAACCAGGTAATTGTTCCTCAATGTCTTGTAATAAAACGGTGATTTGATAGCCAAGATGATTCATTTGATCTGGTTTATCACTTAATCGGATGAGATCATAAAATTGTTGATTAATACGTGCTGAAATTGATGCAGAACGATTTTGGCGAATCGACATTTCCATTTCGGAGTTCTTGAAACCATCGTATTGTGCTTGTTGAATGTGTTTTTTGGCTTGAGCAAAATCTTGCTTTTCATATGCGGAGATAGCTTGAGCAAAGAGATCATCGATGGTTTTAAAACTTTGCTGCCAATAAGGTGAAATTGCTTGATTGGTGTAGACGTCATGTTGTGCCGAGGCATTTAATTGGTGCCCCTCTGTCAGTGCAGGTAACACGGCTTGTAGGTCTGCTTTTAGACCATTAATTTTACTTTGAACCTCTGAGAGTGGTTTTGCTTCTCCGATCATCTTACGAATTTCTGCAAAAGTGGCTTCCATTTGGTAACTTTTTTGTGCTGAAAAGTTAATTCGGATAGGCCCTTCTAAATTTTCAAATACTTCAAAGTAGGCCATTTGTACTTCAGTGCGTGCTTCGTCTAGCTGCTGTTGTTGGTAAAGTTGAGCGGTTTTATCTAAGCGGTTTTCTATTTCCTCAACCCAATTGGCATAATTATCTTGGGCATATGCGGAAGAAAACAAAACGGTTGCAATCATGAAAAGAAGATATCGGACGCTAATCAAAGAATTCATATAATTCACCCAAATGATAGTGATTATTATCTTTATTGGCGTTAATTATGCGCTTATGATTTTTTTTCGCAACAAAAATCAATCAATTCTCATCAAAATGTGACCGTTAGCACAAGTTTCATCAGCATGTGTTTAGTTCACTTTATCGATGTTGTCTGGATAAATAGAATTATGTGATTCTTATCACGAAACAAACAACTTTATTTTATCTTTCTTTTTAAGCATTGCATAATGCTGACTGACATGTCACAAGTGAGGAGAGGTGCATCATGAAAAATATGTTATTAATGAGTGGTTCCAAATATCAGCAAACTGATTATTTAGTTCACACAATACCTTGGCTGAAAGACTTTTTAGCGGGCTACCAAGGTAAAAAAGTGGCGTTTATTCCTTATGCTGGGGTTCGCCAATCTTATGATGAATATGAAGCAAAAGTGCAAAAAGCGTTAGCTGAATTGAATCTTGATATTATTTCTGTGCATCGTGCAACAAAACATGTGCAACTTGTTGAACAAGCTGATGTGATTGCAATTGGTGGAGGAAATACGTTCTGTCTATTGAAAGGGATGTATGAGCATCAATTAATTGAAACAATTCGAGCCAAAGTGGAAGCGGGGACGCGTTATTTTGGTTGGAGTGCTGGCTCCAATGTAGCAGGCGCATCCATCATGACGACGAATGATATGCCTATCACTTATCCACCTTCATTTAATGCCTTGAATCTTTTCCCTCACCAACTTAATCCGCACTTTATTTCAGGTAAGCCACAGGGGCATAATGGCGAAAGTCGTGAAGAGCGGTTGGCTGAATTTTTGATTGTTAATCCAGCGGCTAAAGTCTATGCCTTACCTGAAGGAACCGCATTACGTATCCAGAATGAGCAAGCCACAGCATTGGGCTCACATGATATTTTAGTCTTTAGCGAGAATATGCAGTTAAGTACGATCCCCGCACATTCAACCTTCCGTTATTAGTGGTGTTCGTGCACTTTTCTCTAACTTCGTTTGGTGAAAAGATCATAACCGCTTATAATCAGCGTCGTTTTTTGATTATATAGAGAGAGAACAATATGACAGCTCAAAGTGGTGTATTATTAGAACATTGTAAAGCAGCCGTTTTTCTAGAAGCAAAGATTACGGACGTATTGGCTATTCCAGAAGCAAGTCGTCAATTTTGTGATAAGTTAGCCCAATTGCAGCAACAATATCCAGAAGCAAGGTTAGGTGCCGTGGTGGCATTCGGCGATAACGTTTGGAGACAACTCGCGGGGGAATGCAGTGCAAAAGAACTCAAACCTTTTGTAACATTAGGCAAAGGAGACGCGTCGGCACCAGCAACACAATGTGATCTCTTAGTACATATTCAATCATTACGTCCTGATGTCAATTTTTCAGTTGCTCAAGCGGCGATGTCTACATTTGGCGCTGCGATCGATGTAGAACAAGAAATTCATGGCTTTCGTTGGGTTGAGGAGCGTGATTTTACAGGATTTATTGATGGTACCGAAAATCCACAAGATGCAAAACGTGCTGAGGTGGCATTAATTGCACAAGGTGAAGATGCGGAAGGCAGCTACGTATTTACCCAACGTTATGAGCACAACTTAGCAAAATGGGAGAAATTGACTGACGCAAAACAAGAAACCGTGATTGGTCGTACTAAACCAGATAGTGTGGAGTTAGCCGATAAACTTGATACTTCCCATGTAGGACGTACAGATTTGAAAGAAAATGGCGTTGGGTTGAAAATCTTACGTCATAGCCTGCCTTATGGAACAGCAAGTGGTAAGCATGGTCTCTTTTTCATTGCGTATTGTGCAACGTTGTACAATATTGAGCAGCAATTACTTAATATGTTTGGGGAAAAAGACGGTAAAACCGATCGGTTATTAGGTTTTACGAAAGCGGTGACAGGCAGTTACTATTTTGCGCCGTCTTTGGATAAACTCCGATCATTATAAGATCTCAGCCCTATTTATTTTTCGCTTCACAAGTGCGGTCAAGATTTTTAAAATTTGACCGCACTTTTGTTTAATTGGCTGTCGCCTCTTCAACAGGTGCGGCTTGCTGTGAGGAATGCAATTCTGGACTTAATGCCTCCCATATACTTGGTTGGCGTGCTTCTGTCGGTGCAGTTTGGCAAAAAGACTGACCATTATTTATCCAGACTGGAATTTTTCTTGCGCTGTTACAATCCCAACTACCGTGTTCATTAATACCTACCCATTTTATTGTTTCCAACTGTGGCAAAGTAAAAGGCAAAGTGTGATTACGTTGTAAATAGTCTTGATAAATTTGTAATGCGCCAGATGCCCCTGTTAATTTTGTTTCTCCGTTGTCATCTCGTCCTAACCATACGGTTGCAAGGTGTCGTCCATCAATGCCCACAAACCAGGTATCTCTTGCTTCATTTGTCGTGCCTGTTTTACCCGCAAGATGCAAGTCACCAAACTTGTGTTGTAAACTCCTTGCGGTACCTCGTTCAACGGTTTGTTGCATGGCGTAGAGGGTTTGATAGGCGGCTTCTGCTGGAACCACTTGTTCTGGTTCTAAACGGCGCTGGTAGATTAAATTCCCTTGTTGATCCATCACACTCTCGATCGTGGCTAATGGTATTTTTTTACCTTGGTTTGCAATAACTTGGTATAAGTGCGTGACTTCATACGGCGAAATCGCATAAGCCCCTAATAATGTTGATGGGACCTGAGGAATATGTACTTTATCCCATCCCATCTTTTTCTGGGTATCGATCACATGCGTTAATCCGACTTGCATACCTATGTTAACTGTCGGAATATTTAATGAGCGAGCGAGGGCATCCATTAGCATGACTGAACCGCTATATTTACGATCATAGTTACGTGGTTGCCAAGGTGGGCTACCTTTAATATGAATGGTAATCGGTTGATTTTGGATCGGTGTATTTAAACGAAACTGATTAGGATCAGCAAGTGCGCTTAAATAAATCGCGGGTTTGACTAATGAACCAATTTGCCGTTTGGCACTGACTGCACGGTTAAATCCAGCATATTGGGTTTGTAATCCGCCCACTAATGCACGCACTTCACCCATTTGATAGTCTGCAATGACCATTGCTGCTTGTAAGTGAGGGTTTTTATATTTTGCTTGGAGTGTAGAGGTGGCACTCACTACCGCATTTTCTGCATAGGTTTGTTGTTTCACATCAAGCGTTGAAAAAATACGAGCCCCTAAGAGATTACTTGCTTTATTTTCTCCTAATTGTGCACGTAATTCTGCTTGCAATGTTTGCAGAAAAGCTGGGTATTTGCGTGTAATCTGCCCACGATCTTGCACGTTGAGTGGACGTTGAACGAGCAGCTGGTATAACTCATGACCAATGACCTTATGTTCTAATAACAAGTGTAGAACGACATTGCGTCGTTCTAAGGCGTGTTTAGGATTGCGCCACGGATTATACAAAGACGGACCTTTGACCATACCGACTAACAGGGCGATTTGATCGAGACTGATTTCTCGTGTTGAACGACCAAAATAAAAATGACTGGCTAATTCAAAACCGTGGATTTGTATATCGCCATTTTGCCCTAGATAAATTTCATTAAGGTATGTTTCTAAAATACGATTTTTATCGTAACGCCAATCAAGAATCAGTGCCATTAAAGCCTCATTGAATTTTCGAGTTAGCGTACGTTCATTCGTAAGAAATAAATTTTTGACAAGCTGCTGTGTTAAGGTGCTACCGCCTTGTACGGTGTGTCCCGCTTGAATATTCGTGATTGTTGCACGTGCAATACCCAGTAGACTAATTCCATCATGTTCGTAAAAACGGCGATCTTCTGTCAATAATAGCGCATCGATTAATAAGCGTGGATATTGTTGTAAAGCAATGGCTAAACGTTCTTCTTTGTCTGATTGAAGCATCGCAATTAATTTGGGTGCAAGTCGAAATGAGGAAACTTGGCGTTGATTAATTAAGTCTTCAATCACCGTCAATTTATCTTGTTCGAAACGGAGGCGAAATACACGTTGGGCTTCAGGTTGAACGGGGAAAGGGAAGGCACGTCGTAATAAGACGATAGTATTATCCTCTATTTTGAAGTCACCAGGCGCTGCGACCAGCTTGGTTTGACGATACTCATTGTCCAGTAGTTGCTGTTTGACTTGAGCAAACGTCAAATTGTCTTCAAGACGAATACTTTCAATACGACTGTATACTTCAGCGGGGAGTTGCCAGATTTGCCCGCGCATTTTCGTTTGGATTTGCCAGTCTAGATAAAGGGCATAGAACGTTAAAAGACAAGTCAACGTGAACGCGATTTTAATGAAAAAACGTATCCAAGCATGTTTTCGATGGGGTTTTGCTTTTTGACCTTTAGACATCGCGTATTCTCAAGTTGGGATGGCTCAATTAAGATTGAATGAAATCGAGGTAAGATTGAAGAAAATGAATGAAGTCATCTGTGCCACAAAACGCAATGCTTTCCTCGTCATAATAATGAAAGTCATCGTCAAGTTGTTGCTCACTTTCGATGTGTAAGTTATTTGCTCGTACCATGACTTCATCTTGGTTTACAAAGAGCGTGTATTCACAACCCACTAAAGTCAACTCTTGTTGAGGTTTGCATGCATGAATTTGTTGAAGTGCGTCTTCAATTTTTTGTGTATTTGACCGCACTTCGCTGTTAAACCAATTCGCGATAGCCTCATGTCCCATAGAACACTTAACCAACGTGGTGCCGAGATGAGAGGTGAATTGAAAGTCCATATTTTAAATGCTAAAGGAAGAACCACAGCCACAAGTTGTGGAAGCATTTGGGTTATTGACGATAAAGCGAGAACCTTCTAGTCCCTCAGTATAATCCACTGTACCACCAATAAGATATTGCAAACTCATTGGATCGATGACCAATTGCACACCTGATTTTTCAATGGTTAAATCGCCTTCATTTACTTTTTCATCAAAGGTGAAACCGTACTGAAAGCCACTGCATCCACCACCTGTAATATAAACACGCAATTTTAAGTTGGGATTTTCTTCTTCACTAATGAGTGTTTTTACTTTATTTGCGGCCGCATCAGTAAAAGTCAGTGGCACGGAAATCTCTGTCATAATTTATCTCGCTCTATTTTTAACTGAATTTGTATATTATCTAATAACCAACTAATCCGTTCAAGAATTTATCAAGGATTTTTGCTTGAGTTGGTGTTATAATTCGAACACGAATAGATTTTGTGGAGAAACTGTCTGATGGCAATTCCGTTAAGAACAGAACAAGAAATTGTGAAATTGCGTGAAGCATGTAAGTTAGCTGCTGATGTGTTAGTCATGATTGAACCTTATGTCAAAGCTGGTGTAAGTACCAATGAGCTCGATCGTATTTGTCATGATTATATGGTGGAACAACAAAAAACTATCCCCGCTTGTCTTGGTTATCATGGTTTTCCTAAAGCGACGTGTATTTCAGTTAATGAAGTTGTATGTCATGGGATCCCGAGCGAAGATAAGATTTTGAAAAATGGTGATATCGTCAATATTGATGTAACAGTCATTAAAGATGGATATTTCGGTGATAATTCAAAAATGTATATTGTTGGCGAGACCACAATTCGTAGTAAAAAATTATGTGAAGCTGCGCAAGAAGCTTTGTATGTGGGGTTACGTGTCGTTAAACCTGGGATTCGTTTAAATGAAATTGGTCGTGCAGTACAAAAATATACCGAGAGCCAAGGGTTTAGTGTCGTGCGTGAATACTGTGGGCATGGTATTGGCACGGAGTTCCACTGTGAACCACAAGTGTTGCATTATTATGCGGATGATGGTGGTGTGATTTTACAACCTGGCATGGCGTTTACTATTGAGCCGATGATTAATGCTGGCAAAAAGGAAGTGCGCTTAATGGGGGACGGTTGGACAGTAAAAACAAAAGATCGTAGCCATTCTGCACAGTATGAACATCAAATTGTCGTCACGGAAAAAGGGTGTGAAGTGATGACTATTCGTGATGAAGAAATTGCGGAAGGACGAATTAAACGTATTATGGTAAACGTTTAATTGAATTGACATCATGGCTGAATTTTTTCAGCCATTTTTTTAATTAATTGTTGAGATAAGCATGCTTTTCCCTTATTCCCCAGTAACCGAATTGAAAGCAAGTGCGGTTAAAATTCAAAAAGAAAATTTAAAGCAGTTTGAATATGAACATTTTATGCAATTCTCAATATATGCGTTAATTGAGAATCGTACGTTATTTTGCGATCACCTATTATGTGATCTTTGGCAAAAATTTAAACTGTCAGAACAGAAAAACTTGACACTGCTTGCCGTTGGCGGTTATGGGCGAGCGGAAATGTTTCCTTTATCTGATTTAGATTTTTTGATTTTAACGGAGCAACCACTTGATCAAGAAACAGAAGAGAATGTTCGTCAATTTATTCAATTCTTGTGGGACAGTGGTTTTGATGTTGGGCAAGCTGTACGTACCTTAACACAATGTCAAGAAGCGGGTTTACAGGATATTACAATAGCCACCAATTTACTCGAAGCGCGCTATTTAATGGGGAATTTTGCACAATTTACTCAGTTGATGCAACAATTACAACAACCCGATTTTTGGCCGTGTGAAACCTTTTTTAATGCGAAAACACAAGAGCGAACAGTACGTTATCAGCGTTATAATAATACTAGCTATAACCTTGAACCTGATATTAAACATAGTCCAGGTGGCTTAAGAGACTTACATCTATTGTATTGGATCGCTTTACGTCATACAGGCGCAAAAAATTTAGATGAAATTTTGGCATCAGGTTTTATTTATCCCGTGGAGTACAGGTTATTACAAGAAAGCCAACAGTGTTTGTTTAAAGTACGCTTTGCTTTACATTTGATCTTGAAACGTTACGATAATCGTCTTTTGTTTGAGCGTCAGATTCAAGTCGCTGACTTATTGGGCTTTAAAGGAGAAGGAAATCAAGGTGTGGAAAAAATGATGAAGATTTTTTTCCAAGCATTACAAACGATTTCTTTTTTGAGTGATTTACTTGTTAAGCATTATCGAGAACATTTTTTACAATCTTCTTCCCCCCTTCATATTGAAGTGCTCGATCCGTATTTTCAGTTAGTAAATCGTGCTATTTGTTTGCGTTATCCAACTGTATTTACGGAGAAACCTGAACAAATTTTAAATTTATTTTTTCATCTGACAGCCCATCCTGAAGCTGATATTCATTCCTCAACTTTGCGTCAACTCCATCTTGCGTTAGAACAATTACAAGGTCATTTGTGTGATGATGCGTTAGCGAGAGAAACTTTTTTACGTTTGTTTAATCAACCGAAAGCTATTGAGCGAGCATTCGTACCGATGCACAAATATGGAGTGTTGAGTGCTTATCTTCCCCAATGGAAACAGATTGAAGGCTTAATGCAGTTCGATTTATTTCATTGTTACACAGTAGATGAACATATATTACGAACATTATTGAAATTAGAGTATTTTTTGACGCCTGAAAGTGTTGAAGTTCATCCCGTTTGTAGTCGATTATTTCCTCGTCTCACTGACCGCACTTTACTCTATATTGCGGCATTATTTCATGATATTGCAAAAGGACGAGGGGGAGACCATGCTCAACTGGGGGCGATTGATGTAGCTGAATTTGCGCAATTACATGGTTTTGATCAACGTGAAATTCAAACGCTAGTTTGGTTAGTTGAACAACATTTATTAATGTCCGTCACCGCACAGCGACGGGATATCCATGATCCAGAAGTCGTGTTGAATTTTGCGGAAGCGGTACAAAATCAAGTCCGATTAGACTACTTAACCTGTTTAACTGTGGCTGATATCTGTGCTACGAATGAAACATTGTGGAATAGTTGGAAGCGAACATTAATTGCAACATTGTATCAATTCACCCACCAGCAGTTTGATCAAGGGATGGACTGTTTACTCGATCATCAACAAAAAATTGCTGAGCATCGTGAGCAGGCATTAGATCTATTGAGTAAAACATCTTTATTAACGGTGCAGACAATCAATGAAATCTGGCAAAGATGTCCAGATGAATATTTCTTACGTAATACGCCAAAACAAATTGCATGGCATACGCAATTATTGTCTGAATTAAAAGAGAATTTATTGGTTAAAATCAGTAATCGTTTTTCTGAGGGTGGAACAGAAATTTTTGTTTATTGTCAAGATCAACCAAACTTATTTAATCATGTAGTCACGACGATTGGGTCAAAAAAATTGAGTATTCATGATGCACAAATCATCACAAGTCATGATGGTTATGTTTTTGATAGTTTCATTGTGACTGAAGTTGATGGAACCTTATTGAAGTTCGATCGCCGTCGCAGCTTAGAAAAAGTGTTGACACATGTGTTATCGTCCCCCTCGCCAATGAAAAATACGCTTATTCCAAATCGTAAATTACGTCATTTTAGTGTGAAAACAGAGATTCGCTTTTTAAAGGAAAATCGAACGGATCAAACGGAAATGGAATTGTTTGCCTTAGATCAAACAGGGTTACTTGCTAAAGTGAGTCAGGTATTTACAGAGCTCAAATTGACTTTATTAAACGCCAAAATTACGACTATTGGTGAAAGAGCCGAAGATTTTTTTATTTTGACCAACGATCAAAATCGTGCTTTAACGGCAAGTCAGCGAGAAGAACTTGAAAAAAGACTACATCAAGTTCTCCGTTAAAACATGATGAAATGTGACCGCTCTTTCGTAGGCGGTCACCCGCTATTTTATTTCAAACTCGCAAATGCCACATCGGCGGCTTCTAATGTGCGTTCAATGTCTTGTTCTGAATGCGCTAAAGACATAAATCCTGCTTCAAAGGCAGAAGGGGCTAGATAAATACCTTGTGCTAACATCTTATGGAAAAATAGGTTAAAGCGTTGTATATCGCATGCCATCACATCTTGATAGGAAGAAACACGAGGTTTGTCTGTAAAAAAGAAACCAAACATTCCACCTACATAATTGACCACAAAGGGAATCTGATGTTTATCAGCGAGAGTTTTCAAACCGATTGCCAATTTTTCTGTTAATTGAGCTAAACGCGCTTCATTACCTGCTTTTTTGAGTTCAGTTAAACACGCTAAACCTGCCGCCATAGCGATAGGGTTGCCTGACAATGTCCCCGCTTGATAAACAGGCCCCGTTGGTGCAATGTGTGCCATGATCTCTTTTTTTCCACCAAAGGCACCAACAGGCATCCCACCACCGATCACTTTACCTAGGCAAGTTAAATCAGGTGTCACATGATAATAAGATTGTGCACCACGTAAGGCAACACGGAATCCCGTCATGACTTCATCAATAATTAATAGCGCACCATATTCATCACAAAGCTCACGCAAACCTTGCAGAAAATGCTCTTGTGGTGGAATACAATTCATATTTCCCGCTACAGGTTCAACAATAATACAGGCGATCTCTGTTGGGAATTGCATAAACGCCTGTTTGACCGAGTCTAAATCATTATACTGACAAGTGAGAGTATGCTTGGCAAAATCTGCGGGGACACCTGGTGAGTTAGGTTGACCTAGAGTTAGGGCACCAGAGCCTGCTTTGACTAACAATGAATCAGCATGACCATGATAGCACCCTTCAAATTTGATGATTTTATCTCTCCCAGTATAACCACGCGCTAAGCGAATAGCGGACATAGTGGCTTCTGTACCAGAGCTGACCATACGTACCATTTCAATAGAGGGGATGAGTGAGCAGACTAATTCTGCTAATTCAATTTCTAGTGGCGTAGGTGCGCCAAAGCTCAACCCTTTTTCAGCGGTTTTAATCACGGCATTTAAAATAGCTGGGTGGTTGTGCCCTAAAATCATCGGTCCCCATGAGCCCACATAATCAATATAATGCTTTCCTTCTGTATCAAAAATATAGGCACCTTGTGCTTTCTCAATAAAAATAGGTGTTCCTCCCACACCATTAAAAGCACGTACAGGAGAGTTAACGCCACCAGGAATTGTTTGTTGAGCACGTTGAAAGAGTGAGGTTGAAGTTGTCATAATAGCAATCCTAATAAATGATAAAAATTGTCTCTATTTTACTGTAAAAAGTGACAAAGAGATAAAATATTTATGGCAGAAAAAAGGCGTTGTGGTATTCTGCGAACATAAAAATTGATAGGACAAATCACATGTTTTTGAGTTTACTTGCCACTTTTTTAGGGGCGTTTTTTACTTTGCTCATTATGAGACCTGTTGCGAATAAACTAGGGTTAGTCGATAAACCGAATTACCGTAAACGGCATCAAGGTGCGATCCCGTTAATTGGTGGGGTATCATTATTCGTAGGTAACCTTTGTTTCTATTTATTAGAATGGGAGCAAATGCGTTTACCTTCGCTCTATTTATTTAGTATTTTTGTTTTATTAGTGATCGGGATGATCGATGACCGTTTTGATATCAGTCCATTCCTACGAGCAGGGATTCAAGCGCTATTAGCGATATTGATGATCGATCTTGGTAATTTATATTTGGATCATTTAGGACAGATTATCGGTCCATTCCAATTAACACTTGGATCGATAGGATTGATTATTACTGTACTTGCAACGATCGCAGCAATTAATGCTTTCAATATGATTGATGGTATAGATGGATTATTGGGAGGTCTATCAACAGTTGCTTTTGTCTCAATTGGTATTTTATTAGTAATGGATAACCAGCTGGATTTAGCTTACTGGAGTTTTGCATTAATCATTGCTATTTTGCCTTATTTCATGATGAATTTAGGGATTCCATTGGGGGCAAAATTTAAAGTGTTTATGGGCGACGCGGGGAGTACATTGATTGGATTTACGATTATCTGGATCTTATTATTAAGTACGCAAGGTAAAGGGCATCCAATGAATCCTGTGACCGCATTGTGGATTATCGCGATTCCACTCATTGATATGGTCGCGATTATGTATCGTCGCTTGCGAAAAGGGAAAAGTCCGTTTCGACCAGACCGATTACACGTCCATCATTTAATGATGCGAGCAGGGTTAACATCAAGACAAGCTTTCCTACTCATTACTTTTGCTGCAGCAGTGTGTGCTACTATCGGTATTCTCGGCGAAATTTTTTACATTAATGAATGGATCATGTTTGGTGGATTTATTCTTTTATTTTTTATGTATTCTTATTCAATTACTCGAGCATGGCGTATTACACGTTGGATTAGACGAATGAAACGAAGAGCAAAACGCGTTAAGACAGGAAACAAATCATGACACACACTGAAAATTCACAAAAAAATGACCGCACTTTCTTGGGGAGAATGTTTTTTATAATAGTCATCGTCGCGTTAAGTGCGGGGATTGCTTATGGAAGTAGCTTTTTAATCAATAAATCTTGGGTTGCAGAAGCAAAAGTAGAAAGACCTGATGTTGCTGCATTAGGTAATTATTATACATTATCTTCTACTTACCAATTTATTCATAACAAAGAAAATGCATTATCAGCAACAGACATGGCATATCATGAATTTATAAGACAGTTAACTTCTGAAAAAGCAAAACGTCATTTCTGGCAAACAAGTGAATATTATAAACAGAAGCAGACAGGCGAAGATCCAATTGACCTTATCTTATTAGAGAAACTGATTTCAAGCATACAATTCGAAATGGCATCCTCAAATGCGTTTGCAGATACTATTCGTCTTGAACTGGATAATCCTAAGTTAGCGACAGAATTACTTTCCTCTTATATTGAATATATCAATCAAGAAACACGTAAAGTGATTTATAGTGATCTCATTACTCAATGGAAAGTATTATTTGAACGAATCAAAAAAGCGACGGAGTTGAATTTAGGTAAAAATGGATCAACAACAAATTCAGCAGATGATTGGCAAGGAAAATTACAAATGATGCGAGCGGTGAACCCACTAGATGAGCAGTTTACAGCATATCGCTATTCTAAACAGCCAACACAGCCAGTTAGCCATTATGCCCCGAATCGCTTAAGTTGGGGAATCATCGGTAGTATCATCGGGGTATTCATTGCCTTATTATCTTTATCATCATTTAATTTACGCAAGAAAAATAATTAAACGGCTTCTATTTACTGAAAAATAGGCGTATATTTAATATTTATTGTTCAAATTGAACAAAAAACTATCTAATGAGATTTTTTTTCAAAAAAACACTAGACAACTGTTTGGGAACTCATTAATATACGCCCCGCAACGACGCGATGAGCGCTCGTAGCTCAGTTGGATAGAGCGTTGGCCTCCGGAGCCAAAGGTCGCAGGTTCAAATCCTGTCGAGCGTGCCAGAGGTTAAATGCATTGAAAACTAAACCTTGTATAAAATGATGGTGGCTATAGCTCAGTTGGTAGAGCCCCGGATTGTGATTCCGGTTGTCGTGGGTTCAAGTCCCATTAGCCACCCCAATTTCAGTCGGCGAGTAGCGCAGCTTGGTAGCGCAACTGGTTTGGGACCAGTGGGTCGTAGGTTCAAATCCTATCTCGCCGACC
>NZ_JBSIUM010000009.1:0-77376 GCF_054052285.1 Pasteurella sp. P03HT | reverse complement strand
GGCGCGTTATCGATTTGGTCGAATGCACGTGCTGCACCACCAAAGTGTTTTGATAATACTGTAGTGATTGCTGCTGTTAAAGTTGTTTTACCATGGTCAACGTGGCCGATTGTACCCACGTTTACGTGCGGTTTTGTACGTTCAAATTTTTCTTTAGACATTGAGAGTCCCTCTAAACAAACACGGTTATGGATGGTTCAATATACCACATTAACCAAAATTCAAAATTTGCTATTAATTAAAGGACAGAATGGAAGTTTAAGACTGGTGCTGATAGGCGGATTTGAACCGCCGACCTCACCCTTACCAAGGGTGCGCTCTACCAACTGAGCTATATCAGCGTTTGGAGCGGGCAGCGGGAATCGAACCCGCATCATCAGCTTGGAAGGCTGAGGTAATAGCCATTATACGATGCCCGCAGTCCTAAATTCATCTGACCCATCAGAATGCGATTCATTTAAAAAATGGTGGAGGGAGAAGGATTCGAACCTTCGAAGGCTGAGCCGGCAGATTTACAGTCTGCTCCCTTTGGCCGCTCGGGAATCCCTCCGCGTTAAATGAACACTTGCAGAGAAGAATGGTGCCGACTACCGGAATCGAACTGGTGACCTACTGATTACAAGTCAGTTGCTCTACCTACTGAGCTAAGTCGGCATCTCATAAGCAAGTGAGGCGTATTATAGGGAAATTTTTATCGCTGACAAGTGTTTTTTTGAAAAAAAATGATTTTTTTAATTGTTCGCCTAATTATCAGTCAAAAAAGGCTTTTTTTAGTATAAATTTGCTGGATTTGTAAAAATTTTATGCGATTTTGTGTATTTATAAGGTATATTTCATATCCAATTTACTGCTATATAAAAGAAGTTGAACGAGTTGTGGAAACATTAGACACAAATTTTTTATCAAATCAATTGACCCCTTTTTTATCATTTAATCGTGAGCAATGGGCAGAATTGCGTAAATCTGTTCCTTTGACATTAACTGAACAAGATTTAAAACCCTTGTTGGGGATTAATGAAGAACTTTCTTTAGATGAAGTGCGGACTATTTATCTACCTTTAGTACGTTTGATTAACTACTATATAGAAGAAAGATTACACCGCCAGTACGTCATGAACCGCTTCCTTGGAATCAATCATCGCAATGTGCCTTATATTATTAGTATTGCAGGGAGTGTTGCAGTAGGTAAAAGTACGTCTGCGCGGATTGTTCAATCATTATTATCGCAATGGCCAGAAGTACGCAAAGTAGATTTAATTACTACTGATGGATTTTTGTATCCGTTAGCAAAATTACAACAAGATGGCATTTTACATAAGAAAGGGTTCCCTATTTCTTATGATACGCCGCGCTTAATTCGTTTTCTGGCAGATATTAAATCTGGTAAACCACATGTTACGGCACCTATTTATTCTCATTTAACGTATGACATTATACCTGATCAACTTAATGTGATTGATCAACCTGATATTTTAATTTTAGAAGGGTTAAATGTACTACAAACGGGTGATAATCGTTCGAATCAAATGTTTGTATCTGACTTTGTTGATTTTTCTATTTATGTTGATGCCGATGAAGCTTTATTAAAAGAATGGTATATCAGTCGGTTTTTGAAGTTTCGTCAAAGTGCGTTTAGCGATCCTAATTCATACTTCAAACATTATGCCAGTTTATCACGGGAAGATGCCATTGCGACCGCCAGTAAAATTTGGGATGACATTAATGGGTTAAATCTCAAACAAAATATTTTACCAACGCGTGAACGTGCAAACTTAATTTTGACTAAGGGTGCGGATCATGCTGTCGAGTTAGTGAAATTGAGGAAGTAATTGTTGCTGAGTATTTAGTATCAATCTTTAAGAAAGGAAGCACCATACACGGACGCTCTTGGACGAGTATGGTGCTTTTAATTTTACAGAATAAAACGACTTAAATCTTCATTTTCTACGACATCGCCAAGGGCATCTGCGACATATGCCGCATCAATATTGATAAGCTGTCCACTCATTTCACTTGCACCAAATGAGATTTTATCCATTAAGCGTTCCATTACGGTGTGTAAACGGCGGGCGCCAATATTTTCTGTTTTTTCATTGACTCGAAATGCAGCTTCCGCAATTTTCTTGATCGCATCTGGCGTGAATTCGATATTGACCCCTTCAGTTGCCATGAGAGCCTTGTATTGTTCAGTTAAAGAAGCATGAGGCTCAGTTAAAATTCGTTCGAAATCGACCGCACTCAACGCGGATAATTCGACACGAATCGGTAAGCGACCTTGTAATTCAGGGATGAGATCGGAAGGACGTGCTACTTGGAAAGCCCCTGATGCAATGAATAGGATGTGGTCGGTTTTGACCATGCCGTGTTTGGTGTTCACCGTGGTCCCTTCCACTAATGGCAATAAGTCACGTTGTACACCTTCACGTGATACATCCGCACCGCTGTATTCCCCTTTTTTACAGATTTTGTCGATTTCATCAATGAACACAATCCCATTTTGTTCAACGGCATCAATGGCTTTTTGTTTTAGCTCTTCTGGATTGATTAATTTAGCGGCTTCATCATCAATTAGGGTTTTGAACGCCTCTTTGATTTTCATTTTGCGCTTTTTAGTTTGCCCAGTTGAGAGGTTTTGGAACATTGACTGTAATTGATTGGTCATTTCTTCCATACCTGGAGGTGCCATGATTTCAACACCCATTGAAACACTGGCAACATCAATTTCGATTTCTTTGTCGTCTAACTGACCTTCACGTAATTTTTTACGGAATACTTGACGCGTACTGCTATTGTTATCTGATGCTTCAACTTGTCCCCATTGGTTTTTTGGAGGAGGAAGTAGGGCATCTAAAATACGATCTTCTGCGGCTTCTTCTGCACGGAAACGGTTTTTTTCGATCTCAGTTTGACGAACTAATTTCATTGCGCTATCAGTTAAATCACGAACAATCGAATCCACTTCTTTGCCTACATAACCGACTTCAGTGAATTTTGTTGCTTCTACTTTAATAAAAGGGGCATTCGCGAGTTTAGCTAAACGACGAGCAATTTCAGTTTTACCTACCCCTGTTGGTCCAATCATGAGAATATTTTTTGGGGTTACTTCGTGACGGAGTGGCTCTTGGAGCTGCATTCTTCTCCAACGATTTCTTAATGCAATCGCCACCGCTCTTTTAGCATCTGCTTGACCAACAATATGTTGATCCAATTCAGAGACAATTTCTCTAGGGGTCATTTCAGACATGTTTGCTCCTATGACCTAATTAGTGATTAGGTAATTCTTCAATAGTAAAATTGGTGTTGGTATACACGCAGATATCGCCCGCGATTTTTAAGGATTTTTCTACAATTTCTCGTGCAGATAAGTCAGTATTTTCGACGAGTGCACGAGCTGCAGATAAGGCAAAATTACCACCAGAGCCGATGGCTAGGATTTGATCTTCCTCAGGTTGAACAACATCACCAATGCCTGTAATGATGAGGCTTTCTTTTTCATCTGCAACAATTAGCATCGCTTCTAGCTTGCGTAATGCGCGATCAGTTCGCCAATCTTTTGCTAATTCCACCGCACTTTTTAGTAAATGTCCTTGGTGCATTTCTAATTTACGTTCAAATAATTCAAATAACGTAAAGGCATCGGCGGTCCCGCCTGCGAAGCCTGCAAGGACTTTCCCATTGTATAAACGGCGTACTTTACGGGCATTGCCTTTCATTACGGTATTCCCTAATGAAACTTGTCCGTCGCCACCGACGACGACTTGTCCATTGCGGCGAACACTTACAATTGTTGTCATGTTGTTTTCCTTTATCGATTAAAACATACTGGCTTATATTGAGGTGAAGTCAGAAAAATCAAGGTTCGTTTACAACAAAGCGTCGTATTTTAATGCGGTCGTAGCACTAAGGAGAATAGAAAATGCCACATAAAAAAGCGATAAACACCATCGCACCAAAATAATTATTGTTTAAAAATGCCTTAAAACAGGCTTCTCGCACTCGATTTTTGATGAGCTTACATTGATAAATAAAGAGGAGTGTGGCGAGCCCCAATACGAGAAAATAACTTTCATGTAGTTGGGCAAGATGACCTATTAAACCTAGAAAAATCAGTGTGATGATTTGTAGTAATGAAATAATTTTGTTGTCATATTGTGCAAATAAAATTGCAGTTGATTTGACACCAATACGGAGATCATCATCACGATCTACCATCGCGTATTGCGTATCGTAAGCTACAGTCCAAGTTAAATTGGCGAAAAATAATAGCCAGCATTCAAGGGGTAATGCTTCGATAGACGCACCGTATGCCATTGGGATTGACCAGCCGAATGCCATTCCTAAGAATAATTGAGGTAAGTGAGTGTAGCGTTTCATAAAGGGATAAATAAACGCCAATAAAACGGCAATAAAGGACAATGCGATGGCATAGTAATTTAGAAACAGGACCAGAATAAATGCACAGAAAATCAGGATAACAAATAAGGCTTTTGCTTCTTGTGGTGTGGCGGCACCTGTTGCTAGAGGGCGCTGAGATGTCCGTTTTACTTTGCCATCAATGTGGCGATCAGCATAATCGTTAATTACGCAACCCGCTGCTCGCATTAAAATTACCCCTAACACAAAAATGGTTAAAATAGACCAATCTGGTATCCCCTTTACTGATAAGAAGAGTGCCCAAAGTGTTGGCCAAAGGAGTAATAAAGTGCCGATAGGTTTGTCAAAACGCATCAATTGCGCATAAGCAATTAATTTTTGTTTAGAAATTGACATAGTTTCCGTAATTAAGTTAAAAGTGCGGTCATTTTACTGCAAATTTTAGCAAATTTCTTTACAAAATCGTCTGATCGTTCTAATTGCTTAAAAATGCTCTCATCCGATTGATAGTGGAGATGAGATTTCTTTTCTTAACGCTGGGGAGAATCATTCTTGTGAAGTCTTGATAAGTGACTGTGCGGATGATTAAGTTCATGTGCGGTATAGTAAAAGATAAAGGATTTATTTGAATAAAATCAATCTGTTTGGTGTGTTGTCGTGAAAGTAGAATGACATAATATATTTTTGCTTTACTCTAGACTTATCTTATTCCCTTGTTAGAATTATTTTTTCTTTCATTGTTATTTTGCCTTTCTGTCTATTTATGAAAACATTTATTGAATTATTTAATCTTTTTTTAGCATCTAGCCACTTTTCGATTTTAGCGAAAATGGCACTTGCCATGTTACTTGGCGGGATTATTGGTTTAGAACGCGAATTAAAGCGCAAAGCGGTTGGTGTAAAAACCTGTGTGATTATTGCGGTGACCACTTGTGTTTTAACGATTGTGTCTATTCAAGCGGCAGAACATTATGCCCAGGTGTCAGAAAATATTCGTACTGATCCTATGCGTTTAGCTGCACAAGTGATTAGTGGAATTGGTTTTTTAGGCGCTGGGGTGATTTTACGTAAAAGTAATGATGCTATTTCGGGCTTAACAACAGCGGCGATTATTTGGGCGGCAGCAGGCATTGGGATTGCGAGTGGCGCAGGCTTTTTCTTTGATGCCATTATTGCGACATTGATGATTTTAATTGCAGTACGTTTAAGTCCTATTGTGCAAAGCCTTGTGCGTCGTAACAATAAAATTCGTAAAACAAAATTAACCATTCAGTTAAACAATGCGGGGGCAATTGGGAAAGTGACCGATATTTTGATTCGTAATCAGTACCGTATTGATAGCCTTAATGTGAAAGATTTACCGAATACAGAAGATGTTCGCTTAACTATTCGCTGTTTAATTACTGATAAAATCATGCTTCAAAATGTGTATGTGTTACTCAAAAATGAAGCTGAGGTTGTCAGTGTGGATATCGACAATTAATTACAACAGTAAAATATGTGATTGCCTTTGTTGAAAAGGCAATCTTTCCCTTTTTCTTTGCTTTTTTCTTTGCTTTTCTTTTTGCTTCTTTCTTACTTAAAAATACAAATTGTTATCATTATTTTAAATCATTGATTTATATCATGTTTATCCCTTTTTTGTCGTATGTAGAGTCAGAAAACTTGATCTGTCTCACATTTTCTACTCCTTTTTAGTTGTTAAATGGAGCATATAACGTGTCTTTGTATGACATAACCATCGGGGGAGAAGTTATGGATAAATCAATTATCAATCCTGCAATAACAAGACGTACTTTGTTAAAAAATACGTCTATTGGCGCCGCCGTAGCCGCTACTCATCTCACCTTACCTTTTAAAGTGACTGCCGCAGATAAAAGTGCGGTCGATGTGAAAGGTGAAAAAATCGTTTGGAGTGCGTGTACTGTAAACTGCGGTAGTCGTTGCCCATTAAGAATGCATGTCAAGGATAACCAGATTTTATACGTTGAAACGGATAATACGGGAACAGAAACGTATAACTTGGATCATCAAGTGCGGGCGTGTTTACGTGGTCGTTCTATGCGTCGCCGTGTGTATAATCCAGACCGTTTGAAATATCCGATGAAACGGGTGGGGAAACGAGGTGAAGGTAAGTTTAAACGCATTAGTTGGGATGAGGCGTTAAACGAAATTGCTGCATCTTTACGTAAAAATATTGAGAAATACGGTAATGAGTCAATTTATCTCAATTATGGTACGGGTACGCTAGGTGGAACGATGACGAAATCTTGGCCGCCAGGTTCGACGATGATTGCACGTTTCATGAACTGTTTGGGGGGATACCTCAATCATTATGGTGACTATAGTACGGCACAAATCGCAGTCGGATTGGATTATACCTACGGGGGTGGTTGGGCGAGTGGTAATGGACTGGCAGACGTTGAAAATACCAAATTGATCGTGTTATTTGGTAATAACCCTGCAGAAACCCGTATGAGTGGTGGTGGCTTGACGTATTGTATCGAGCAAGCACGCGAAAAATCTAATGCTAAAATGATCGTTATTGATCCTCGTTATACAGATACTGCAGCAGGGCGTGAAGATGAATGGATTCCTATTCGCCCAGGTACAGATGCGGCTTTAGTTTCAGCTCTAGCGTATGTGATGATCACTGAAGACTTAGTGGATCAACCATTCTTGGATAAATATTGCGTGGGCTATGATGAAAAAACGTTGCCTGCGGATGCACCAAAAAATAGCCATTATAAAGCTTATATTTTAGGTGAAGGTGAGGATGGTATTGCCAAAACACCAGAATGGGCGGCGAAAATTACAGGGATTCCTGTTCAACGTATTATCAAGTTAGCACGTGAAATTGCGGGCGCGAAGCCTGCATATATCTCACAAGGCTGGGGACCGCAGCGTCGTAGTAATGGTGAATTAATTTCTCGAGCTATCGCTATGTTGCCTATTTTGACAGGGAACGTTGGTATTAGTGGCGGAAATACTGGCGCGAGAGAAAGTACTTATAAAGTACCATTTGTGCGGATGCCAACCCTTAAAAACCCTGTCAAAGCGAGTATCCCGATGTTCTTGTGGACCGATGCGATTTTCCGTGCTCACGAGATGACAGCATTGACGGACGGGATCCGAGGGGTAGATAAACTGACTGCACCGATTAAAGTGATTTGGAATTACGCAAGTAACTGTCTCATCAATCAACATTCGGATATTAATCGAACACATGAGATTTTACAAAATGAAGACCAATGTGAGTTGATCATCACAATTGATAACCACATGACTTCAACAGCAAAATACAGTGATATTTTGTTACCAGATTGTACCGCGTCTGAACAGATGGATTTCTGTATGGATGCGTTTGTTGCCAATATGAGTTATGTGATTTTTGCGGATCAGGTGATTACCCCAGCATTTGAGTGTCGTAATATTTATGACATGTTAAGTGCGCTAGCCGAGAAAATGGGGATTAAAGAACAATTCACTGAAGGTCGTACGCAAGAAGAATGGCTACGTCATATTTATCAGTTATCACGTGAAAAACTTCCAGAGTTACCTACATTCGAGGCATTTAGACAACAAGGTATTTTCAAAAAAGTGGATCCAAATGGTTTCTATATCGCGTATAAATCTTTCCGTGAAGATCCAGAGGCGCATCCATTGAAAACACCTTCTGGCAAAATTGAAATTTACTCTTCTCGTTTGGCGGAAATTGCAAAAACTTGGAAATTGGAAAAAGACGAAGTGATTCACCCACTTCCAGTGCATGCGGATAGTTTTGAACATTATGGCGATAAATTAATGGAAAAATATCCATTGCAAATGACGGGCTTCCATTATAAAGCCAGAACTCACTCTACTTATGGGAATGTCGATGTGATTAAAGCGGCAAATCCACAAGAAGTTTGGATTAACCCAATTGATGCACAGGCGCGCAATATTAAAAATGGCGATATGATTCGTGTATTTAATGACCGCGGTGAAGTGCATATTCATGCCAAAGTGACGCCACGTATTATTCCAGGTGTTGTTGCGTTGGGCGAAGGGGCATGGTATGCACCAGACAGTCAGGGGATTGACCATGCGGGTTGTGTTAATGTGCTAACAACACAACGACCATCACCGTTGGCGAAGGGTAATCCACAACATTCGAATTTAGTCCAAGTTGAGAAAGTCTAAGGAGTGAGCTATGGAACAATATGGTTTTTATTTTGATTCAGATCGCTGTACAGGCTGTAAAACTTGTGAATTAGCCTGTAAAGATTATAAAGATCTCGATACTGCGGTCAATTTTCGCCGTATTTATGAATATGCTGGGGGAAGTTGGCAACAAGATCAGCAAGGATGTTGGAATCACGATGTGTTTACTTATTATCTGTCCATTTCTTGTAATCACTGTGATGATCCTGCTTGTGTGAAAGTATGTCCTACTGGGGCGATGCACAAAAATGCAGACGGTTTTGTGATAGTGAATGAAGATATTTGTATTGGATGTCGCTACTGTCACATGGCATGCCCATATGATGCACCACAATATGATGCAACAAAAGGACATATGACGAAATGTGATGGTTGTTATGCAAGGGTGAAAGCAGGTCAGAAACCAATCTGCGTAGAGGCTTGTCCGTTACGTGCGTTGGATTTTGCACCTATCTCAGAATTAAGAGAAAAATACGGTGAACAAGCGTCAATTGCTCCTTTACCACCAGCTGATTTAACGTCACCAAATTTAGTCGTAAAAACGAATAAACATGCTCGCCCGAGTGGTGATACAACGGGTTTCTTAGCAAATCCAAGAGAGGTGTAAAATGAACGGATTACATGAACTCCCTTTAGTCATTTTTACCGTATTAGCTCAATCGGTTGTCGGCGCATTTTTATTGTTCTCAGTCGTACTTTTTAGTACACAAGATAAGCATTATCGCCGCTATATACATAAAGCGATGTTTATTTTACTCGCAGTATTAGGGGTGGGCTTTATTGCTTCTGTGATCCACTTAGGGTCACCTTTCCGTGCGTTTAATGCCTTAAATCGTGTTGGTCAGTCTATGCTCAGTAATGAAATTGCAACGGGGGCATTATTCTTTGCAATTGCTGGATTGTATTGGTTATTCGCAATAATGGAGAAATTACCTAAAGCGCTAGAGTCGTTCTTGCTTGTACTGGCTTCTGCAGTGGGTATTGTCTTTATGTATATGATGAATCAGGTTTACCATATTTCGACAGTACCAACGTGGGACAGCAGTTTTACGACCTGGAATTTCTATCTCACCATTATTTTAGCAGGTTTTACACTCGGTTATGGCTTATTACACACAGAACGTCCAGAGGGTAACGTCATTTCTTGGGTCCCAACAGTTGTTGCTATGACAGCATTGGTGGCGGCAATTGTAGTCGTTTATCAAGGTTTTACGTTAGGGAATATTGTCACTTCAGTACAAACAGCAACAGCGTTAGTGCCTGACTTTGCGGTACTCAGCGCAATACGTTTTAGTTTAATTGGTTTGGCTATTGTGTTGCTGTTCTATGTTGTGCATAAACCAAGTTCAATGGTCAGTAAATTGCTTGCGGTATGTTGTGTGTTAGCGGGTGAAATGCTGGGACGTATATTATTTTATGGATTACATATGACCGCGGGGATGGCGGTTGGCGCATAGGGTCATTCGATGAGGGTAAGCATTAGCTTGCCCTCTGTATGATTTCTGTGATGTGCCGCCTTTTTTCAATATTTTCGGATTACTATGTTATGAATCAAACAGAAAAACTTTCTTGGATCGCGATGTCGGGACGTTTATTAGGGGCATTATTCTATTATGCACCAGATAATCAAGATATCGTGCCGATGTTAAATATTTTCCGACGACCAGATTGGCAAGAAGAGTGGCAACCTACACCACCGAGTGAATTAGTGCAAGCTATGAAACAAGGGGTAGCGTCTGCTCGGCTCGATCTTGAATATCAGACATTATTTATCGGTCCTGATGCTCTGTTTGCGGCACCATGGGGCTCTGTTTATTTGGATCCAGAATCAGTGATTTTTGGGGAGTCTCTATTAAGACTGCGTGAGTTTTTACGGCAGAATAATGTGGAATTTGTGAATGAACAACACGAGCCTGAAGATCATATTGGTTTGATGTTAATGCTTTCTGCCTATTTAGCAGAGCATCATCCCACATTGCTCAATACATTTTTGAGTGAGCATTTTCTGGTTTGGTCATCGCGTTATTTAACGCTTTTATCTGAGCAAAATGAGTCTGTGTTTTATCGCGCGCTCGCAACATTAACACAATTGACATTAGACGGTTGGAAACAAGCGTTAGCATTGGATGTCAAACCTGCACGTTTTTATCGTTAATCTATTGAGTCAGTATGATGCAAAATGATCACCAATATTCTCTTCACCATCGAGATGAGCGTTATTATGAGGCTTATTTAAGCCATCATACCGTATCTCGCCGTGGCTTATTGAGAGGGATATTTGGGGGGGCACAGGCTTCTTTGCAGCACGCACCACGCGAGCAACATCGTCCGCCATTTGCTGCAAAAGAAGCGTTATTTACAGAAGTTTGTGATGGCTGCGGTCATTGTGCACAAGCCTGTCCCTACGGTTTAATTCATTTGATGAATCATAAACCTGTTTTAGAAATCGATTTTTCTGCTTGTGATTTCTGCGGACGCTGTGCTGAAGTTTGTCCGACGCAGGCGTTGCATCTTGCGTTCCCAAAGGATACTGAACTGCGTCCAGTATTCCATTCAACTTGTTTGCTGAAACAAGGACAAACATGCACAGAATGTCAACAAGCCTGCCCACAGCACGCGATCCTTCACCAACAAAATACCCTCTCGTTAACTTCCGATTGTAATGGTTGTGGCGAATGTAAAGTGCGTTGCGTAGTCGGAGCGATTACATTACAACATTCATCCATGTCACCACACTTATAAATCAAAAACATCACCATCTCGTAATATATGAACATTGCCTTTGCGACGTAAAAAACCGCAGCGATCAAAATATTCGATTAATTGCACGACTAATTTGCGTCCAAATTGTAATTCATCACGTAATTGATTGACAGAAATCGCACCGTGTTGCGCAATAAAGTCTTTTACTAAGCGCGAGTAAGCATAAATTGTTTCAGTCAGGAAAAAACGATCTTTAACAATTGGCGTCAAATAACCTAATTTTCCTGCTTTGTAGAGGAAATTACGCATCGTACTTTCTTCTTGCGTCAAAGCTTGTGCCAGATCGCGTACCCAAAGTGCTTGCCCGTGATGCTGTTCAAATTGAGCAAGCACAGCTTGCCAGAGTTGCTGTTCTTGCACGGAGAAAAGAATTTTGTGTTCAGGCAAATGTAACCAACCACGCGTTTGCTGCAATGTACCCGCCATCAAGAGTTCATCAATAATGTGATAAATGAGTTTTTCTGGCTGATTTAAGGTTGCGATACGATATAAACGGGCTTTGCTGATTCCCAGTTGGTCATTGTGTTGTTGGTGATAGAGGGCAAGTGCGGTCAATAATTTCTCAGTTTGATGCTGTTGATAATCTGCAGTGAAACACCAATCTTGAAAACGGATAGCCTGATTGTGTTGCAGGATATCCGCGAGCTGTGAGGTGGTTAATTGTTCAATCCACATTAAGTGACTGGCAGTGACGGCTTTATTTTGTAAATAAAGTGCAATACGTTTTGTTGCAGTCTCTGCTTGTTGTAATTGGTGTAAAAATGCTAAGCGCTCTGCCGTACGTTTATAACGTTTGGGTGAATACACTTCGAGTACTTTTGCCCCTGCAATAATGTGTTTAGCATCCCCACTGCGTAAAATCAGTTTATCGCCGTAAGCGAGAAACAGCGGCTTGTCTAACATAATTTCAGCTAATCCTTGTTCCGTTGGAGACAGGGATTTATTTTGCAGTAAATTTAGCTTACCTGTTGTTCGAGCACTGGCATGATAAAGGTGTACGGGTTGACTTTCATTGAGTGCACTTTCAGCTTGAATTTTTACGGTGAAACGTTCTGTTGCAGGTAATGGTGGGTAAGACAAGAGCCAATCTCCACGCTCTATAGCAAGGCGATCTAAATCGGCATTGATATTTAGTGCTAAACGCTCACCAGCGCCGCCCTGCTGCGCTTGTTGATTTTGGCTATGAATGTTTTTTACCCGAATTTTATATCCATTTGATAAATACAGTTCATCATCGATCGCAACTTTACCAGAGAAGGCTGTACCTGTAACAACCGCTCCGACCCCTTTCACGCTGAAAACACGGTCAATTGCATAGCGAAAAGGTTTATCTTCATCAGCCAAGTTGGGGAGTTGAGCTAAATATTGACGTAACGTGTCAATACCTTGCTGAGTTTTGGCAGAGGTAACAAAAATAGGTGCATCGGCTAACATTGTGTATTGTTGTTTGAGATGCTGGGAAAGCTGATCAATTTGCGTTGAATCGACGCGATCTGCTTTCGTGATTACAACGATAATTTTTTCTAATTGTAGGAGGCGCAAGATGGTGAGATGTTCTGTTGTTTGTGCTTGTATTCCTTCATCGGCAGCAACAATTAACATGGCATAATGTATTCCACCTAAACCCGCCAACATATTGACTAAAAATTTTTCATGACCTGGGACATCAATAAAGCCTAACGTGCGCTCTACCCCCCCCACATCGTTAGTAAGAGGTAAATAGGCATAGCCTAAATCAATGGTCATGCCACGCTTTTTTTCTTCGGGTAAATGTGCTGTATTGGTCCCTGTTAGGGCTTGTAATAAAGCAGTTTTGCCATGATCAACATGACCAGACGTAACAATAATCATCTTATCTTCTTTCCTTTATTCAATTTGGTGCTAATTTTAGCATTTAGTCTGTGAATGACTAAGGTTTTTTATTCATCAGCACAAGGAAACTAAACCAGTTCGCAAAATTGAACTGCTGTTTATCATGACACCATCATACGATGCTCTTGCGATGCTCACTTTGATTTAGCATAAAAACTAGGAAGAAAAAAGAAGGGCAACATCTATCATGTTGCCCTTTAAAATGGGGTTCACAGTTGTTCTATTGTCGTTAATAAACGCGTCAAACAAGCAAGACTGCGTAAATCAAGCCAAATTTTTTCTTTTTCTACTCGGCAAATGATTGGTTGCGGTAAATGTTTAAACTGTTTTAATAGTGCGGTTAATTTTCCAGAGGTTTCCGTTGAAATGGTTACCGCAATGGAGGGGAGCGTGGCTAACGGCTGTGAGCCACTACCAATTTGAGCCGAACTGTCTTCGATTTGTACAAAATAATCCTTGTCTAATTTTCCTTGCAAGGCTGCTTTGAGCTTTTCTGCTTTCTCGACTAATTCATTAACAGATTGTGTGAGTAACGCAAGTGTGGTCAATTTTTCACTTAATTTCTCAGGTTGTAAATATAAACGCAGTGTTGCTTCTAAACCCGCTAAAATCACTTTATCACAACGCAAGGCACGTTTTAACGGATGAGCCTGTAAACGATCAATCCACGTTTTTTTCCCGACAATAATACCAGCTTGAGGACCGCCTAATAATTTATCGCCAGAGAAAGAAATTAAATCCACTCCTTGTGCATATTTTTCTTGTACTGTCGGCTCGGCAGGCAAGTCATACTGGCTTAAATCGACTAATGCGCCGCTGCCGAGATCGGTGATGACAGGGAGATTAAATTCATTGGCGAGTGTAACTAAGTCTTGTTCAGAGACAGATGTTGTAAAACCACAAATTTGGTAGTTGCTGCTGTGAACTTTCATTAAAAATGCCGTATTTTCGTTAATTGCGTTACGATAATCGGCTAAATGAGTGCGGTTAGTTGTACCCACTTCTACCAGTTTACAGCCAGCTTGTTGCATAATATCAGGAATACGAAAAGCACCGCCAATCTCAATTAATTCCCCTCGTGAAATAATCACTTCTTTGCCTTGGGCAAAAGTGGCTAACATTAACAAAACCGCTGCGGCATTATTGTTTACGACACAAGCGGCTTCAGCGCCTGTCAATTGACACAATAATTCACTAATATAATTGTCTCGATGACTACGTTTTCCCGCGTCTAAATCATATTCCAATGCGACATTTTGTTGCATCGCCGTTAATGCGGCTTGCTGTGCCGCCTCTGACCATAATGCGCGCCCTAAATTTGTATGTAGCACTGTACCCGTCAAATTATGTACAGATTGAATATTGACCTGTTGTTGTTGAGTCAATTTGACTCGAATGGCTTGGAGGGTATGTTCAAAATCAGCCAAAAAGTGCGGTAAGTGCTTTTCATTTTTTATGCTTTCACGCCCTTGTTCAATTAATTGGCGGCAAATATTCACCACTGCCGAATGACCAAATTCAGCAACAAGTGCCATACCCTCTGGCATTTTTAAGAGTTTATCGACGGAAGGAAGACGTGCGTAAAGAGACATAGCGATTCCTGTATTATTTCAAATTGGCTCAATCATACTCGTTTTTGGATGAAAATTCAGTATTCATATGTGAGAAAGCGAAATTTTGTGATGTGATTAAAAAAAGTGCGGTCAGCTTTCTGAAAATTTTCACACAGAACTTGAATCAAACGATGATTTGCGTTAAAGTTCAACCACTTTCCTATACGGAGGAGCGTCGTTTCCGGTGAAGCGGCAGGACTTCAAATCCTGTTGAGGTTGCCAGCAATCTCGGGTGGGTTCGACTCCCATTCTCCTCCGCCAATCCATAAATCAATCTTCATCAAACCTCACCAAAATAATCAATAAAACCCAGTAAAATCAAGGTTTATCGCATTTTACATAGTGCAAAATTAATCAAACTTATTCATTCTAACCCACATTTTTAGTACTATAAATAGTACTATAATTTTAGAAAGAACCCATTTTAGTACTATTTACTCCCAAAATCTCAAAGGGGAAATAGCAAAATCTAGTACTAAATGTTTTATAAAGCCTTTATGTATATGGCTTGGAAGTGTTTAGTACTAGATTTTCTAAATGTGAAAAATAGTACTATCTTTAAAATCCCTTTCTAAAAATAACTCTTTCTATACGGAGTTTTTTTATGGCTAGATTAGTGAAGAAACTAACAGACAGCGAGATCAAAAACGCAAAAGCGAGTAGCAAACCTTTATATGATGGTGACGGGCTATTTTTAGAAGTATCACGTAAAGGGGCGAAGTTATGGCGTTTTAGATACGCCCAGCCTTACACTAAGAAACGCACGACAATAAGCTTAGGCACCTATCCTGATTTATCCCTATCACAAGCCAGAGCCAAGCGTGATGAATATAACGCCTTGTTGGCGAATAATATCGACCCACAAACCTACCGTAAGCAACAAGAACAAGCGCAAGCGGATAAGTTAAATCGTACCTTTGATAAAATGGCTAAGGCGTGGTTTGAAGATAGAAAAATCAAAGCTAACTTTTCAGAACGCACCGCCAAAGATACGTGGGCTTTATTTGAACGCCATTTACTCCCAAACTTTGCCAATTATCCAATATCAGAAATCACGCCACTTATCGCCATTAATGCTATCAAACCACTTGAGAAAGAGGGCAAGCTAGAAACCGTTAAAAAGATTATTGGCAACCTTAACAATGTAATGCGGTTCGCACTTCATAGGGGATTGATTGCACATAATCCGCTGGCAGAAATAGGCAAGGAATTTGACAAGCCAGTATCTAAGGGAATGAATACTATTACCCCTGAAGAATTAAGCGAGTTCTTACACGGCTTTTACAAAGCAAGAGATGAAAACCGTTTTAATCCATTCTCATTTTATGCGGTGATGCTGGTGGTGCTGACTGGTGGGCGACCGTCTGAAATAGCCAAAGCGAAATGGGCGGATATTAATTACAAGGAAAAAACGTGGACTTACCGAGTACAAAAGGGCAATAAAAACCTACCTGAAGGGAGAGAACACGTAGTAACACTATCACGCCAAGCAGTTGGGATATTTAATAAAATGCAGCAATTACACACCGCACTTGGCATTAATAGCGAATTTGTGTTTGCCAGTTTAACAGCGAAAAGCGGTCATTTAAGCATTGAGGCAATGCGTAAAGCCATTATCAAGGGTATAGGGGAAAAACGGCTTACTACGCACGGCATACGCCATTTATTCAGCACGTCATTAAACGAGAAAGACTACAAAGCAGACTGGATAGAAAGAGCCTTATCACACAAGCAAAATAAAGATAAAAATCAAATTAGACGTACCTATGATAAATCCTTGTATCTCGCACAAAGGGCGGTGATGTTACAAGAATGGGCGGACTATGTAGAAAGCCAAGCACCAGAGCCAATTATTCCACCACCAAAACACTTAAAGATTGTTGCTTAAAGAGCCAGTTTATACAGTATTGAACTGTATATTTTGGTGCGGTATTATTCACCATATATAACCAAATATGCGCAACTAGGGGCGGACTAATTACCCGAACCGAAAGAGAATAACCCTATTTATTCTTTGTTGCGCACCAACTAAATAGGGCAACGCATAGGGGCGTTTTATGGCAGTCAATTTATTTATGACAGCTAGAGATACAGCAGAATATATAAATAATAAAATCTCCAGTATTTCTATGAATGAAATGGATGTAATTCTGCTTGCAATAAAAGGTTGTTTTCCTGCTTTTAATTATCTTCGACAAGTTGGTTATTCAGATAACCAATGGGAAAGAAATTTATATAAAATCAATGGTGTAAGAGGATTATATGAAGATGTAGGTTTAGATATTCAAGGAATTGCTGATGACTTAATAAATGGCAGAGCTATTTTTAGCGAAGAAGATTGTGAAAAAAATCGTTTTTCTATTTTGAAAATATTTAAAGTTGAAGAGTTAAGCGATCCGAGGTATGAGATGGTTTTTGATACAAGGATTGTTTTAACAAATATCAAATATGTTGGAAACAATCATACTGATTATGGGTACACAGCACGTTTTGGTTCGATAAGCACACCATATTCAGAATTAGATATAAACGGTATTTTTAATGGCATTATTGAAAGCCCTTTTATTATCCCATTAAGAAATTTGCATATTCCAACCCCTCATTTGTTAGAAAAGGAATTAGATAGATTTTTCTTATTTAAAAATAGAAAACATCCTGATTTTCTTGATGAGCTCGATGTAAATTTATTTGATAACGCCTTTTTTCAAGTGAAATTTCCAATGCAAATTTGTTATCAGATTCATCGAGAGCAAAGTGATATTTTTGAAGAAGAAAATATCAGTGATATATTTTTCTTTTTCCGAGATCATATAGATGAATTTATCGAAAATAGAAAAACAAAAAGTGTTCGACTCCCCCAAATAACTGACCAAAACGCCAAAATTGACGAATTACAGAGTAAAATCGCAGAGCTTGAAAAAGAACTACAAGACAGAAAAAACGAAGAAAAAAACACTCAAAAAATAGATAAAAGAAACCTATTCATAAAATACCTTTTAGCAGTGAATTATGGTGAAGATGTTGCAAACAATCCAAGAAGTCACATACTTGAGAATGACCCTACGCAAGGCGTTAAATACGCAAACGGAGCCATTCAAAAATCCTTTGAACTTAAAGGCTATGAAGTCCCAATATCAGGAAGAACGCTTGATAACTGGACTAAAGATATAAAACTAACCAAACAAGCCATCTAGTACAACCTAATCATTCCAACCTATCATTAATTTAGGGGAAATTTCTTTTTTTAGGGGAAATTTCCCCTTTCTCTATTTTTCCCCTAGCAAAATACCCCCAAGCAAAACGCAATACTTTGCTTAATTTTAATTAACCAAATTAAAAGGGGTATTTATGAGTACGACTCAAACCAATCAAACACCAATTAAAAAATACTATTCCATTAACGAGCTAACCGCACTTGGTATTGGCTCACGTACCAAAATTGACCGCTTAGCAAAACAAGGCTTACTCAAAAAAATCAAAATTGGGGGTTCTGTGCGTTTTAGTGCTGATGAGGTCAATGCTTTTATTGCTGCGGCTAACGCATAAGGGGCGATTATGGAAGGTGATCAATATCTAGCAAGTTTTAACTTTCCACTGATGGAACGCAAGCCAAAAGTAGCTGGCTTGGCCGTGCTATTGGGTGAGTTTAGCGAACTTGAATTACAAAAAATCTGTTTTAACCGTTCTTTGCGTAACGAGATTAATCAGTTAGAGGAGCAAAACGATATTTCATTTGTGCGAGTAGAACGCAAAGGGGTATACGGTGGCGTTTATCTATCTTACCGAGTAGCAAGTGCGAAAGATTGCGAGAAGTTAGCCAAGTATTACAACCTGAAAGCAAGCCAACGAGGCTATAAACCACTATCACAGGCAGATATTAACGAGGCAATTAACCGCTTTAATTATGTCGATCCTTTGGCGGTGGTGGACGGTGAAAGAGTAGTACAAAAGCCCTCACGCCCAAAAGCCAATATTTAGCGCCTGAAAGTTGCGCATTACTTTGGTAAACAACATAAAAACATTTTACGCATTTTAGAAAATTTAGGTTGTTCAGAGGAGTTTTGGCGGCTCAATTTTAAGCCATCAAAATATAAAGATGAACGGGGGAAATATCAGCCAATATTCTATATGACCCAAGACGGCTTTACGTTGTTAGTGATGGGCTTTACTGGCAAGAAAGCAATGCAATTTAAAGAGCAGTACATCAAAGAGTTTAACGAGATGAAAAAACGCCTTGCGACACGAGCCAATATGAAAGCAGACCAATTGCGAATGAGTGAGGCGATTAAGTACCGCTTAGAGCAAGTAGGCAAGGACGACCCTCACGCATACAGCCGAGAAAATAACCTTGTTTACGTGGTAGCACTAGGGAATAGCCGTAAATCGTGGTTACTGGCGAATGGCTATCCTGATGATATGGAAATAAGACAATGCTTGAGTGTTGATCAATTGCAATTAGTTGATCAGTTGCTTTCTGAAAATGCCGTAATGATTAAGTTAGGTATGGACTACCACCAACGCAAAGCACAGTTACAGGAAACCACACTACACCACTTAAGAAAAGGGGCATTAAATGCTTAATCCTAATCCACCAGCAGAAAACCAATATAACCCAACATACGTAGATATTGCAGCGCAATTAAACGATATTCAAGAGAGCTTAGAAATCACCATCGATAAAGGTTATCCAATGGTAAAAGCAGAGGGAGTGCCTGATGTGAGAATGAGCGATAAAGACTATCTGGAGTGGATGTTAGAGCGTATTAATTGCGTGATTTATGACGTGGAAAACATCCAAGAAAAATTAGCGCAATTACTGCTGATAAATTGCGAAACGAATTGCGAATTGTGAAAACTGTTAAAGCCTTGCTGGTGGTGGATTGTGAGTGATCAGATAACGCCAAAAGTGCGAAATAAAACGCCGATTAGCGAAACGGATAGAAAGTACTGTAATAGTCGATTTAACGCACTCAAACACAGTGGATATGCCACACACTTTCACACCCTCACAGAAGAGGAAAAACAAATTTATTGGGAAAAGAAATGGAAACAAAAAACCTCATCGAGTTTAGCTCAATGAGGCTTTGGAATGAAATCAATATCTAGGCAAAAAGGATTATATCAAAATGCTTTTAAAAATATCCGATTTATTTAAAAAAATTGAGCTAAAACGCTTTACAAAGTGCGGTTCGTTTTGGCATTATTTAGACGTTAGCGCAAAATCGCTAACCGAGCGTGGAAACTCGAATTATTTACTTGTGGCGAACAGTAGCACGCCATTTAACCGTGCTTTTTTTGTTCGTGAAGTTCGCACACCTAAAATAAATCCAGCAATGGATCTATTCTCTATGGTAGCGTGCGATTGGCAACGTTTAATCGTTGGCTGTGTTCCACAAGTCGCAGTTTTCCACCCAGTCGCACGTTACCGCCCTAAAGCGTGGAAACTTTTAGCGGTAACCTCTATTCAATATCTTGTGGAGTTAATCGCTATGATTTACCAATTCTTAGGCGTATCACGCCAGCACTATGACCGCACCAAAGCGGAACAAATCCGTATCCAAGCCGACAACGAACAACAAGCCCGAGCATACCTTGCCCGCCATTATGTGCTGATTTTGTTAGGTCGCTTACCAAACTTCGCTAAAAATGACCGCACTTTAGTCATTCCTGAAAATCTATGGAAAGATTGTATAAAACAACACAAATCTTTGTATGAAACGACACAAATCTTTGTACAAAATCACAACCTTAACGATACAGAACAAAACCATAGCTTGCTAAATGTTCCTACTATGGAGGTGGCTGATGCGTAAGGTTTACCGTTTAGAAATCTTTAACACTGACGACCAGTTAGAGTATATCGCTGACTACCCAACATTTGAGCAGGCAGAGCAAGCCAAACTAGCAATAGCTAGCGAGCTAAATGTGTTAAGAGTAAATATCATTGAAACAACTTCCCCTAATACTGAAATCGCAAAGGAGGCAAGGATGCGCAAGGTTATTTGGCAAGTGATTGCGTACACAGAAAACGGCAAACCGTCCATTATGGGGAGCGATGCTAGCAAAGATAAAGCGTGGGAAATCGCACGCAGCGTTTTAGATGAACAGGCTGATTTATATATAGCGGTAACGGTTAAAAGGGTGTTAGTAGGAGGTGAACAATGATGAACCCTATCACTCAAATGAAAGTAGCGAAATCCACCACCGAAATTAATAAGCCATTTAAAGCGAAATTAGAGGGCTATTTAAGCGATGGAAAACCAACCCTCACCCTAGGCAAGGGAAATGGTCTATACGTGCTATATGCGCAAATTAACCGCCAATTCCAGCTAATGAAAGACAGTAACCAACGATGCTTTAATGAGTTCCCAGATTGCTATCACCATAAGATTAAATTAGCCAGAGAATGTGATGATTTAGCTGAACGGTTAACAAAAGGCGTGCTGATGGTGGAGGCGTTAGCAGTAGGGCAAACATTAAATAAAGAGCAAAAGGGGCAGATTAAAGCCTTTATGCGTGGTGCTAAATATTTAATTAGCAAACTGCAGGGCGTTAGTTTTAACGTAGATGAGGTTCAAAGGGGGGAAGATGAGTAAATTAATTAAAGCACCGCACTTTGATCAGCAACCAAAAGATTTTATGAGTGATTTAATTGTTTTAGTTGGGCAAAGTGCGTGGAATGCTTGGAATAAAGGTAAAGGCGAAGAATGGCTTTTACTTTGCCAAGCATTGCAGCATAACCCAAAGCAAAAGCCGATTATTTTAGATAAAGAACAGTTAGAGAATATTTCTCACATCCGCATTGCTCATCCAGAGCAGCAATATATTAAGCTAATCCAATTTGATGAGCTTTCTGAAACAGAAATGACCACACTTTGTTTAAGTATCGCAAAAAATACGAAAGCCAAAATCATTGAGCTATGCGATATGCTTGGACAACACAAAGAGAACCTTAGCAGTCATATTAAACGAATAAGAGAGGGCGATAGTGTGGCTGAAATCGTGAGCGATAGCATCACAGAGGCACACAAAGAGAATAACCAAGCTAACACCTTACCTTTTATCGAAGAACGCACAGAACGAGGGAAAAGGGGGCTATATCGCATTACATTAAAGACTAATAGCTCAACGGGTGAAATCTACGAGGACAAAATAGAGTGGCTTTGTGATGCGGTTGAGGTTGTTGGAATGGGGCAAAGTGAAGATGAGTTTTACACAATGTTACGCTTTACGCCTAACCGTAGTGAGAAAAGTAAAATTATCGCTTTGCCATTAAAAGACGTTGGCGAGCGGACAGGCTGGCAATTATTGCGTAAAAATGGCTTAAATATCACGAATAATCAACGCTTACGCCCTTTCTTAGCCGATTATTTACAGGACTATTATCAAAAGGGCTTTTATCGTGTAGTGAATGCGACAGGGTGGCAATCAGGCGCATATATTTTGCCTAATGGTGAGGTGGTTGGAGAACCTAAAACGCCAGTATTCTTTGTAGGGCAGTCCGCCAATAATAGAGGTTATGGCGTAAGTGGCAGCATTGAAAGCTGGCAACAGGAAATCGCCAACAATGTGGCTGGAAATCCGTTTATGATGTTAGGTGTAGCCGTTGCGTTAAGTGCGCCTATTATTCATTTGATCAACGCCGAGAGCTTTGGTGTACATATCTTTGGCGGTAGTTCGACAGGTAAAACAACAATCGCCAATATTGCAAGCTCGATTTATGGGCATCCTGATGAAATCCGTTTAAGCTGGCTAACTACACCGTTAGGGATTAGCAACGAGGCACAAGCCCGAAATGATGGCTTTATACCGTTGGATGAGATAGGGCAAAGCACTAATCGTAAGCACGTTGGCGACATTGCTTATAGTCTATTTAATGGTGTAGGCAAGATACAAGGCGCAAAAGAGGGAGGCAACCGAGATTTAGCACGCTGGCGCACGGTGGCTTTTTCTACGGGGGAGATTGATTTAGAAACCTATTTAACTAACGTAGGGATAAAAACCAATGTAGGGCAGTTAGTCCGCTTATTGAATATTCCACTACAAAGGGCAAATCAATTCCACCACCACAAAGACGGAAAAGCGCACGCTGACCATTTAAACCAAGCCTCAAAATTGCATTATGGCGTTATAGGGCGTGAGTGGATTAAGCACCTTATTGAATTGCACCATAACAACGCCATAGAGCCGTTATATCGAGCTATTTTAGAGAGTAGATTAAATACCCTACCGAATGATTGTCATTCACAGGTTAAGCGTGTGATGAGCCGTTTTACGATATTAGAAACAACATTAAAACTTTCCTTAAACTTCACAGGGTGGGATGTGGGCGAATGTGAAAATGCGATAACCAAGGCTTTTAATGAGTGGGTGAATATCTTTGGTTATCATAGCCGAGAGGAATTACAGGTTATTGAGCAAGTGAATGGCTGGCTTTTAGCAAATGCGGAAGGGCGTTTTATTAGATACCCAATAGATCCAACGCAAAGAGAAGTAAACAATATCGCTGGCTTTCGTGTAATACCAGATAGTAAGAGCGAGGAGCAAGAGCATTTTTACTTGTACCCAATGGCATTTGACGAGGCAATAAAAGGGCATCCTAAAAAACAGGCTTGCCAAATTCTAGCGGAGAAAGGAATGTTAAAGAGAGGAAAGGAGAAGGGTTACGGGTTTACAATCAAACTCCCACGCCAAATAAAAGGAGATCGCACAAGATGCTATTTACTCTATACGCTGGTGGAAAGCGAGGACGAGGAAGAAAATACATAACTTATCCAGTATAAACAAGAGGGCAAACGCCCTCTTTTTTATTGTTTAATTTGTGGCATACAAATTGGATTGCTGTTCAAATATGGCAAAATATGTAGCATTTAATTTACATTATGAAATGAGCACAGAATTAAAAAATTAGATAAAAAGTTTTTTTCGTGTAGATAACAGTTTTTTTATAGGACCAATAGGACCAGAAAATAATATATAGATAAAAAACAATAAGTTATATGAAAATATAAGTAAAATCTGGTCCTATTTTTAGTTGTTTTGGTCCTATTTTTAATGATTTTGGTCCTATTTTTGCTTGTTTTGGTCCTATTTTTTAAAGCTCAAAAAACAACCATTTTTAAAACTGGTCCTATTTTGGTCCTACTGGTCCTATTTTTAAAAATCGAATAGGACCAAAAAACAGGCTTTCAACCCGCGCCAATACTGAATTGGTCCTATGGTCCTATTGGTCCTATAGTTTTTTGCTTATATATACACATTGCTTTTTTTCTTGATAAAAATCGTGGTGGTGGATTTATGAAGAATGAGGGATTTTATGCTACATAAAACATTGAGGATATTTACATCCACCAATGGTGGATGTTAGGGGAATGAATTGACTTAAATCAGTTTATAACAATATATTGTCGTAATTTGCATAAAATTAATTAATTTTGCCTAGTTTACAAAATAGCTTTTCTAGAAGTACAATGGCAGTCCATTTTATCTAATAACTTGTTTACACTTTGAGGGCTATTATGAAAAAGGCAAGTACAGCAAAAGCACTTATGCTAGGCTTGGGTATCGCTTTTAATGGTCATTCAGAACCAAACCTTATCAATAACATTTCTCATAGTGTTGAAGAAATTAGAACAATGACAAGTGTAAAAGCAACGGCTCAGGATGTATTTAGGGAAGTTGATGCGCTTGCTCAATCTTTACATAAGCTAAATATACTCATCAAAACTCACCTTACTCATATCGATCCAAATAATAGAGCTAGCCTACTGTTAGTTAATCAGGCATTAGATTTTGGTATTAGTCTTATTAAAGAACGTTATGAAAATGAAATTTACGAGCAATTTTTTAATGAGTTTAAAGCACTTGCTAGTGCAAAAAATACATTAGAAATATACTTAAGACGCATCCAAGAACAAAAAGACGGCATTGAAATAGTAAGAAATCCTGAACTAACACTTAGCCAATCTAATATTGAAGAAATAATGAACGCTAGAGGCTGATTTATGAACTCTAGAGTTTTAGTTCACACTGGTTTACATCATATTCCCTACATTGAACGCATTGCAGTCGGAATTGCACTTTTTCACGATACAGGGAAATATCCTGACTTCTTAGGGCATTTTGGGCAGTTTGAAAATAACCCTCAAGCAATGGATAGCCTTTTACATAAAATTCATATTGCGTTATATAGTGCAGATTGGAATTTTAGAAAGTGGAAAAATAGAAATGGGCATAATAGAACAAGTGACAATTTTGTCATTTATGCTAAGCATTTCTTTTGTGATGATTATTATCTGATTTTGGACATTGTTCACCCTGAGGCACATAAAAGAATTGATAAATTGCTGCCTAATTTAATTCAGAAGGCTGAGGAATTTCACAAGCTGAGAAGAAATGAGTTACAGGCTAGTACAGCGTATAGTGCAGATAATTATCAAATAACAGAAACAATTATCTTGACAGACTAGCACCTAAACGGTGCTTTTTATTGCCTAAAGATGTCGATAGAAAAGGAATTGATATTGATTGAATTATTTACCAGTGATTGTGGCATAGATAAAGACTGATATAACAAGGAATTAGATTAAAAGGTACTCCTGATGGGAGTGGGCTTTCCACGGGGCTGGACGCGCGCGGTTTTCGGCAGTTTTTCGAATTTTCAGCCATCATCATCTTATGTAAAAAATACTCTTAAAGTATCCATATCTATCAATCTAGAGAAAGGGAAGGGGGGGCTAAATCTCTACAACTTTTCACTTTAGAAACCGCTCCACTAACTCAATTTTTACAACCGCAAAATTAAAATTTTCAGATATGGGGGAGGGTGGGTAAAGAGTTCAGAAGAAAGGCTTGGGCTACCGCTCCTAAAAACTCCTTAAATCGCTATTCCAGTTTTTTGACCTTTTTTTGACACCTTAGGAGGGCTATTTATGAGTATAAGAAAACTTAGTAATGATATGGTTGATTAAAATTTACACTGGTAGTTGTGTTTTATTTTATGTTCTGATACTACATATAGTGTATTCAATGTTTAATATTAATTTTTAACTAAAAAAAGTTTGCTTTATTTAAAATGAATTATTATTATTAACCCATGCGAACCTGTAGCAGCTCACAGATCATATTTACTATCTGTACGGCGGTTATGGGTTTTTTTTATGTTAAGGAAACATGGTATGAAAAAAACAGCCGTATTGATTGATGGTGGATTTTTTTTTGCAAGAGTTGGGTATTTTTACCGAAAGCATTTTTCAACTAAAGAATTAACCTCAGATCACCTCATTGACTTATTATGGAAACTCGTTAAGTTTCATATTGAAAAAAAGCATGGTCAACATATTGAACGTGAGCCACTTGAGCTTTATAGGATATACTATTACGATAGTCCACCTCTTGATAAGCAGGTAAAATATCCTCTCTGTGAGAATGGAGAAAAGACCCCAAGAAATAAAAATTTCAAGGATGATCCTATGTATAAGCTACGTTTAGAATTTCATCAGAAGCTTAAAGAAACTCGTAAAACAGCATTACGAATGGGGACAACTCAAGATAATGATTGGCAAATAAAAGGGCACACATTAAAGGAGTTAAGAAAAGGGATCAAAAAGTGGGAGGATTTAACTAACGATGATTGGTTTTATCAAATAACTCAAAAATCAGTTGATGTTAAATTAGGAATGGATATAACAATATTATCTTATGAAAAATTAGTAGATGTTATAGTCCTTGTGGCTGGAGATGCTGATTTTGTTCCTGCTGCAAAACAGGCAAGAATCAAAGGTATTGATTTTATTTTAAATCCCTTACATCAAACTACATCACCTAAACTTGCTGAGCATGTAGATGGTATTCAGTCATTTAGTTTTGGTGTGGCGTTAGCAGAAATTTTGAAATGTTGTCCAGAAGGTAATCCTACTTGGTGGGAAGAATATAAAACCAGACCTAAAGGAACTAAAATACAAGAAAAAGGAACATCTAGAAGAAAAAGCTTTAGAAGAAAAAGCTAAACCGCTTTTTAGCGGTTCTTCTTTACCCTCAATTCATTAGCCAACCAAATTCCCCCTATTTTCGATTCAATAATCACTTTGTGCTTTGTTTTGATGTATCAACTCTCTATTTTCTTCAGTGTACTTAAAATGTCATTTTTAAAAACAACCCCATGTAAATGATCATTAATAACTAGTTTTTTATCCGTACTCATACGAAGATAATCCGTATTGTTATTGTCCGATATGTAAATTTACACAACGCTTATTAGCAAATAGATAAGAGTGAGGCACTTCACCGTTAGGAAAATTATCCTAACGTATATATGATAAGTATCAGCCAATGGCAGACACCCTTTTAACAAGTTTTAATTAGTCCTTTTTTATAATGTAAAGAAACTCATTTTTATAGAGGGATATTAGGCACAAATAAAGTATAAAAAACAATCAAAAATAGGGGTGGCAAACAAAAATAGTACTAGGAATAGTACTATATTTTAAGGTGTTGAAATTTAGTCTTTTAAAAATCAATATGTTATATGGTGAATTGGACTCCCATTCTCTCCGCCAATCCATAAATCAATCTTCATCAAACCTCACCAAAATAATCAATAAAATCAAGACTTTTTACATTTTATATAGTGCAATTTTAATCAAACTTTTATCTTCTGTTTTACCTATAAGGTCAAAAAATAGGTCTTCTGACGCCATATAACGTAATTTATTGTTTCATTTTGTGAACGGATTAACAGAAAAAAATACACTATAAACTAATAATTGAAACATACTAGGAGTAAATATGAAAAAGTCCTTATTAGTTGTATTAATGAGTATGGTGTTGGGTGTTTGTGGTAGTAGTGGGGGGGACGCTAATCTGAGCAAGAACCTATCATCTATCGATATTGTTCCTTATCCACAAGTTAAAGCAATTGATAGTATTCCAGATGAAGATGTAAGAAAACAAGTGGCTGCTGAGAAAGATAAGTGGTTTTTGTCCTTCTCTGGACATAATTTTGATATGGGGTCTTTGCCAAAAGGGGTAATGACTAAAGAAATTGGTGGTAAAAACTTTAGAATAATTAACCTGCCCTATTCTGTAGCAGCTTTTGGGTCGTCTAAAACCATTGCTAAGGGCAGATTAGATCTATTTTTTGAAGCAGTACCTGATACTGATAAAGATCATATGCCAAGACATACAGTCACTTATAGTGGTTATTCAGGCAGTCTAAATGTTGCGGGGAAAATGCATTTAGATATGGACTTTGCTAAAAAAATCTTATCTGGTTAGCTTTATGAGCGGAGAAATAACAACGGTGAAACGCTACCTGATATCATTTTGAAAGAAGCTAATTATGAAGAGGATTATAATTTCTTTAGAGGGAAAACTGATTATCAATTTAATGAAGGAGGATATAAGTTAGAATATGAGGTTCGTTTTGTAGGTCCTTCTGCTGAAGAAGCGATAGGTATTGTTTATGAACCATTACGTTCAAGTTCAGGTATAACAATAGCACCTATTTTTTTATGAAGCATTTGGCGGTAAACAAGATGTACCTACTCCTTAAAAAGAACATTAATTAAATTCTCCCCCAAGTGAGATTGCTTGGGGGGTATTTTTCAACGCTAATTAATATTTATTTTCCCTAAAAACAATGTGATATACAGCGAATCATTAAGCATAAGTGAGATGTTATGAAAATTATCCTAACGTATACGCGATAGGTATCAGCCAATAGCAGATACTCTCTTAACAAGTTTTAATTAGTCCTTTTTTTATAATGTAAAGAAACTCATTTTTAGAAAGGGTAAATAAAACAGAAATGAAGTGTAAAAATAATCAAAATTAGGGGGCTTATTAATTCAAAAATAAATTTTTTATATTCAAATGGTTATATTGAAAACCAGACTCTCATTCTCGTAATCCTAATTATTATTCCCTGTAATCTTTTTCTCGTTGAAATTCTCATCAAAAAATAGCCTACTTTTATGCCTTTTCTAACGCAGTTTTCTTTTGTAGGAAATATTGATGAGGATTATGTCTAACGTTCTGACATTTTCAATAAAAGACGGTTAGAAAAGGATTTTAATGAGATGAACGTATTATCGAGTAAATATGATGATGGGCAACATAAGAATGACGGGAAATCGATATACCTATCGTTGAGCCACCTATTTTTTGTCAGGTATAGGGGAAAGCGCTATTGAGATACCATCATCTTTTCCTCTTGAAATTTTTCAACACCAAGCAAATTAGTTTGGCGTTTGTTGAGGTTTAACGCTTTCCAGAGTGCTGTAAGCTTGCACCATCTTGTGCTTTTAAATAGTTGAGCAACCAAATTAATACGAGACCAAATAAGGCGACGCTCAGAAAAGTATAGCTAAAAGATTGTTGTAGCTGTTCCCCCGTTTCACCAATAGTGTCTCGATAAAACCCGAGAATGACTGAACATACCGCGATACCAATACCAATACCCATTTGTTGTGCAACACTCAGAATTGTTGAGCCAGCACTCGCATTTTGTTCAGAAAGTTCGCTGACTGCCAGGGTATTTGTTGCTGTAAAAATCACAGACATGCAAGCACCGTACCAAGATAATGCGATGATGAGTAACCAAATTGGTGTGTTTATAGTGACAAATGTCATTGCGGCAATAGAGAGAGTTAGCTGTATTGCTGTGATGATTAAGGTTTTTTTGTACCCCCACCATGTTAAGATTCTAGGAATAAGGGGCTTCATGAGAACTGAGCTGATTGCGATTGGTGCAAGTAACCACCCAGAGAGTTCCGCACTATAATTGAATACAATTTGCAGCATGAGGGGCAGTAAAAAAGGGATACCAGAACCACATAAGCGAATAAGTAAGTTGGCGATGATACTAATGCTAAATGTTCTGATATTGAACAGTGATAAAGGCAATAATGATGTTGAAGATTGTTTTGCATGAAAATAATAAGCGGATAAGAGAGCTAACCCCAAACTTAGAATACTCAATGCATTAATTTTATCACTGCTGCGCTCTGCCACGAGATCAAGCCCTAAGGTTAACCCAACTAATCCACCCGCAAATAGAAAAAAACCTCGCCAGTCGAGTTTATTGACTGCTGCGGTAGCATTGGGCATATAGTTGCCTGCAATCAAGACGCCTAAAATACCAATAGGGATATTGATAAAGAAGATCCAATGCCATGTTGCGTAAGTGACTAACCACCCACCAAGAATCGGTCCAAGAATAGGACCGAGTAAACCAGACATTGCCATTAAGTTCCAAACAGAGAGTAAGTGCTGTTTAGGGACTGTTCTAATAATTGCTAGACGGGCTACTGGCATCATGAGGGCGCCACCAAAACCTTGTAAAACACGCGAGAGCACGAGTGTATCAAGCGTGTTTGAGAGTGCACAGGCAATGGAACCTAATACAAAGATACTCACAGCGAAGCGGAAAATTTTAAGCGTCCCATATTTATCCGCGAGCCAGCCACTGAGAGGAATAAATAATGCGACGGTTAAAGCGTAACTGATAATCGTCAGTTGCATTTCAAGTGGTGATTCATTGAGATCACGTGAAATGGCAGGAAGAGCCGTATTAAGAATTGTGGCATCCAGTGTTTGCATAAAAAGTGCAATTGCTGCGATCCAAGCGAGCCCGCGATAACTATTACGTTCGGTCATCATATTACCCTATTTTGTCCCGCACTTTTGCTGATACCAACTTAAAACAAAGCCGCCGATTTGGGAAATATTATTTATGTCTAGGCAAGGTTTGTCTGAGTGTAAGGCATAATCTGTTGCGAGTGCGATAACATGCTCATCAAGTTCAGGTAATGGTTTTGTCATGGTTTGACGATGCAACAAAATCTTAGGAATCGGTTCCTGCTTGAAACCTTCAACGAGAATTAAATCAATTAAACAGGGATCAAACTGCTGGGCTAAATAAGTCAGGTCAACAGGCTGTTGAGGTGTTTCTGTCATGAGTGCCCAGCGATTATCACATGCCATAATGACTTGCGTTGCTCCCGCTTCTTTCATGCGCCAGCTGTCCTTTCCCTGTTTATCAACTTGTGCATTGTGGTGACTATGTTTGATGACAGCAATTCGTAATCCTTGGGTGATGAGTTCAGGAACGAGTTTTTCGAGTAGCGTCGTTTTACCACTCCCACTATAACCTGTAATGCCTAACATTAAGCCCATACACTGCTTGTCCTTCTGTCAAAAAATTTATATCAATTATAAAGGGATTAGCACCGATTACAAAACCCTTAATAAAATTGGCTTATATGCGGCTCGTTGATTGAGCGTTTTGCTATACTGGCGAATAGCAACAAAAGCTAAGCCAGTGCAGAAAAAAATAAAGGCAGCACGGATTAATTCATGCGAGGACAGCCATTCTGAGATAAAAGTACTCATTAACAGAGTAGAGAGGGGAACGATATAGAGTAACAGAGCAGATAAAATCAATGAGCGTTCTTCCAAACCAATTTCAACTTGTTGCCCAATTTTCAAGGGCGTAATGGTTTCAATTGTGAAAATGTGCTCACCTTGTTCGCCCGTGAGTTCAGAAAGTGCAGAGGCGCCACAAGCATTTTTTGCAGCGCAAGCACCACAAGCACTTTGCGATTGACATTTTACTTTGGCAATTCCTGATTGATATTCAATGACTACGGCATTTTCTTTGAGCATAGTTGTATCTATTTTTTGAATTGGATATCTTGAACAATGCGTTTTGCTGTAGAGATAGGAAGTTGTCCAACAAAGGTAATCTCTTTGCCGTCAATCGTTTCGCTATATATCGTATAAGGTCCCTGTTTCCATGTATTATCTACATGAATTTCTGTGACAGGATCAGCAACGTACAATGTGAATGAAAACAGCCCATCACTATATAGTTGACTTTCAATTTGGTTATCTTCCTCTAGACCGATACTTTCATTGATTTTAACAAAACCCTGTGGTAACCAGCTTGTTTGCCAAGTTAATGGTGGGGAATTTTCTTCTTTTTTATCTATCAATAGGGGCGGAAAAACCACATTATCTAAATATTCCGCCAGACCTTGTAAGCCCTCGCCGACATAAAGATGGACGACACGGAATTGATCAAGTAGATTCCCATCACGATCGAGAATATCACTTTGTAGTAGAAGGTGATTTTCTTCATCAATAAAAGCCAGATACTGATAGCGAAAGTCATCTTTTGGCAAAATGCGAATAGTTTGCACAATACGATCTGCAACACGATTGCGTCCAATATTGACGAAATCATAGTATTTTTCTAAACGATCAAAATCAGCTCGCATAATTGCAGGTAAACTATCGATAATGTGTGAACTTTGCAGGGTAAAAGGCTGAAAATTGGGCTGGAAATAACTGACCAAATGATCACGTTGTATGATTTCTTGTTGAACGCCATCAAGAGAAATTAATTGCGCATAAGATTTCCCATCTAAATGAAGATGGCGGTAGCGTAGTGAATCCATATTAGCAGGAGTGGTTTTCACAAATGCCATTTCGTAGCTCAGCATTTCGCGTGCTTCAAGCATTTTTTGTAGAAATTGTTTCGTTGACAACGTATTTTCTGCGGAGGCAGACAACGGTAGAGTCAGTATCGCGCAAAGTGCGGTTAATTTTCGCAATGTTTTAAACATAATCATTACCATAAAACAAATTCACCACCAATAAAGGTGGTGAAAATAGAAAATGTGCTACCTCATTATTTTTGGTTTGCTTGTTGATTTAAGATCAACGAATCAGCATAAAGGCGGCGTTGAATTTCATAGTTTTGCAACATTGCGCCAATGCGTTTATTTTTCTGCTCCAACTGTTCTGGTGTAACGGCATCTTTAGGCGCGTTGTAGCTGACTTCTTGCACAACATTATTAAAGGGTAATGTTTGTAAAATGGGTGTATCAATATTATTTGGCACATCATTTTTAGCCGTAATGAATGATTGCGTACCCAATACAGCAACTAAACAGACACTCGCTGCGACAGCCACTTGTGCAAGAGGGGTAAATAGACCTTTTAATTTTTGCATAAATGGTAAATGTTCAACCTCTTCTGGTAATGGCTGAGATACTATTGGTTGAGTAAGATGAACCTCTTCTTGTTCAATTAATTTATCCATTTTTGCGGTAAAATCTGCACCTAATAGCACTTCAGTTTCTTGACGCATTACAGCGCGAATTGTATGAAAGTTTGCCCAAGATTTTTGTAATTCACAATCTTGGCATAACTGTTCTGTCAATTCTGCGCTGACTTGTTCACCATCAATATAGGCTGAAAGTAACTCTTTTTGCATTTTGACACTCCAACTTTCGTTTGGTTTTTCGTTTAGGTTGTGTTTTTAACGTTCTAGCATGGGTTGTACTTTGCTTTCAATAATTTCACGTGCACGGAAAATACGAGAGCGTACAGTACCAACTGGGCAATCCATAATTTCAGCAATTTCTTCGTAACTTAGACCTTCAATTTCTCGTAACGTAATTGCTGTTCTTAGGTCCTCTTGTAATCCATTGATAGTGTCAAACACGATTTTCTTTAATTCACTAGATAACATTTCATGTTCGGGCGTATCCACATCCCTTAAATTACTTCCTACATCATAACTTTCCGCGTCTTCCGCTAGAATATCTTCATTTGGCGGGCGGCGTCCTTGTGCAGTAAGATAATTTTTTGCCGTATTTACGGCGATTCGGTATAGCCAAGTATAGAAAGCACTGTCACCACGAAAAGAATCAATAGAGCGATAGGCTTTAATAAATGATTCTTGTACCACATCGGGAATGTCGTTAGGTGACACGTAGCGAGTCAGCAAACCAGCCACTTTATTTTGGTAACGTGAAACCAATAAATTAAAGGCTTTCTTATCTCCCTGCTGTACTCTTTCTACCAAAGCCTGATCTGTTAGCTGTTCAGCCATATAACCTCTTATATCACCTCTAACAAGCCTTAATATTCAAAGACAGCAAGCTCTTGCAATCAGTTAGACGGTGTGAAATTTAAAAAGTTCAATCTTTTTTGTAAAGACAGAATATTGTGATTAATCAGCTAATTTCAAGGTATGTTGAATATAATCAACCATATGTTGTAAGTCTGGATCGCTTGCTTTCCCACGATTAAAGAACCAAGAAAATAATTGCAAGTCAGAGCAAGCGAGCAAGCGAATAAATTGGTCTTTTTGTTCATCTGGTAAGTGATCAAAATACTGTTGGTAGAATGGCATGATGACTTTGTCAAGCTCTAGCATGCCGCGACGGCAATCCCATTCAATTCTCAATTTATTATATTTTGTCATGTCATATCCCTGTAAGGTTTGATGGGATTAAATATATCAAGGATCTATTACAAAATAAACAAAGTTGAGGGATTTGCATGATTATCTTAATGGAAGGCATTTTGCGATTTTGATAATTTTTTGTTATATTAAAAAGGTTATATCTGACTAAAAGGTATGACTCAACCACGAATACGTCTTAAAAGACGCCTTTTCTTCCGTTAATAAACGATCATAATTTATAACATAATGTTATATCCAATTTATCAAATTTAAGGAGAAGTTTTGACTTTTTTAAAGCAATTACGTGCGGCGAGCACGTTAAAAGCACCTATTTTTTTCCCTAGTCTTGTATTTATTATTTTTGTTACTGGTTATTGCACGCTTTTCCCAGCCCAGTCCCAACAGGTGCTTAATCTGGCTAAACACCACATTTTCACGCACTTCAGCTGGTTTTATGTTCTAGCTGTGTCGATCTTCATCCTCTTTTTAATCTTACTTTGTTCGAGTCGATTAGGGGATATTCGTTTAGGAGGAGATAATGAAGTGCCTGAGTATCCATTCCTTTCTTGGATAGCCATGCTATTCGCGGCAGGAATGGGTATTGGTTTAATGTATTTCGGGGTGGCGGAACCCATGTTGCATTATGTTAACCCATTACATCAACAGATGACCCAAGCAGAACGAGTGAAAGAAGCTATGTTGATGACGTTTTATCACTGGGGAATTCATGCTTGGGCCATTTATGCTGTGATTGGATTAGCCCTCGCGTACTTTGGTTTTCGTTATAAGTTACCTCTTACGATTCGATCAGGATTTTATCCGCTGTTAAAACATCGAATTTCAGGCTTTTGGGGGCACTTGATTGATATTTGTGCATTATGCAGCACGATTTTCGGTATTACCACTACGTTAGGTTATGGCGCAATGCAATTAGATGCTGGTTTGAACCATTTGGGGTGGATTGACTCTCGCAGTTTTTCCACATTATCGATGTTGATCATTGCAGTAATGTGCCTGGCGACCATTTCAGCAATTACCGGTGTCGCGAAAGGGGTACGTCGATTAAGTGAAGTCAATTTATTTTTAGCACTTGCTTTACTCGTGTTTGTGATAATCGTAGGTCCAACATTGTTATTGTTTACCAGTTTTACAGAAAATCTAGGTTATTATTTGAGTAATTTAGTTGCCTTGAGTTTTCGTACTTTTGCTTATGAGCCAGAAAACCAAGGCTGGTTTAGTGGATGGACTGTCTTATATTGGGCATGGTGGGTGTCTTGGGCACCATTTGTTGGCTTGTTTATTGCTAAGATCTCAAAAGGACGCACCATTCGTGAGTTCATCTTAGGAGTATTGTTTATTCCCTCGTTATTTAATGTCTTATGGATGACGACATTTGGGAATACGGCAATTTGGTTAGATGGAGAAACCGCAGGCAAATTGACCGCACTTTCAAGTCATACCGAAGCCTTATTATTTGGTTTCTTTGAACAGCTTCCATTTGGACATATTGCCTCATTTGTAGCGATAACCATTATTGCGTTATTTTTTATTACCTCGGCGGATTCTGGCATTTATGTGATCAACAGTATTGCTTCACAAGGTGAAGAAAAACGGGTGAAATGGCAAAGTCTTTTTTGGGCGATCCTGTTAACGATTTTAGCCATTGCATTATTGCGTTCAGATGGATTAGCCGCACTACAAACGATGACCTTAGTGATTGCACTGCCTTTCACATTGATTATGTTGTTATTATGTTTCGGTTTATGGAAAGGCTTAATGGTCGATAACCAATATTTCAGCAAAGCCTTTTCGCAAGGGAGTGGGAATTGGACAGGCAAGCATTGGCAACGTCGTTTAGAAAAGATCCTTTCTCAATCTAAGCGTGCTGATGTCAGAAGCTTCATTCATGATATTGCACAACCTGCATTTGAAGATTTAGCTACAGCGTTTGAAAAGCATGGTTTAGTGGCACAATGTGATGTCATTGTCGGTAAAAATCCCAAAATTGAATTTGTTGTGATGAAAGAAAATTTACGTAATTTTTTATACGGTATTGATTGCCAGCCGCGTGAATTGTCGACGCTTGTCGTAGAGGATGAGAAGTTACCATATATTGATTCAGAGCGGGCGTATGAGCCTATCACGTATTTTATTGATGGACGTGAAGGGTATGATGTGCAATATATGACGAAAGATGAATTAATTGCCGATGTGTTAAAACAATATGAGCGTTATATGAATTTGGCAATGGATAATACGAATGCGTTGATGACTCATGATGTCACATAATCGTCAAATGCGATAAATCGCTAAAAAATAACCGCATGTGAGGTGAATGACATGCGGCTATTATTTTTAAGCAGGTTAGACTAAGACATAAAATAAGCAACCGCAGCAATCAGTAATGCAATGAGAATCACAGGGAATAAACGTGCCCCTTTGCATTGGAATTGGCAACAATCAGCTTTCGATGTGGTGTGAGGGCACGTGGCCTTTTTATCATCTTCTGCTTTGTTATCAGTATAAATTGTTGCTTCTGCAAAGGCTTTTTCAAATTCCTGAGCTGTGTGGTTTAAAGCCGTACAGGTTGAGGTACGGTAAAGGGGTTTGCCCACAAATTTGGTTAAGTCAATATCAATATCAGCGGCAATAAAGACTAAATCCGCAGCAGCGACCTCTTCTGGTGTGATTAAATTATCCGATCCTAATTGTCCACGTGTTTCGACTTTTACACACCAGTTTTGTGTTTTGGCATATTTCATAATTGCTTCGGCGGACATGAACGTTTGTGTGATCCCTGTTGGACAAGCAGTGACTGCGACAATTTTTTTACTGCTGTCACATGTTGCAAAATCATTCGCAAAATCACGTGTAGGTGGCGTGATAATGTCATCTTCAGGTTGTTCAACAGTATAGGGTGTTGCTTGTTCGAAGGCGTGGTGAAATTCTTGTTCAATATTGTTTAATACGGCACGAGTTGAGGTACGATAAAGAGGTTTGCCTGTGAACTTAGTTAAATCAACATCAATATCAGCGGCAATAAACACCAAATCCGCATCGGCGATTTCTTCCGCGCTGATTAAATTATCTGATCCCATTTGTCCATGTGTTTCGACTTTAATACACCAGCCTTGTGCTTTAGCGTACGTCATAATCGCTTCAGCAGACATAAAGGTTTGGGTCACGCCCGTTGGGCAAGCGGTCAGTGCGACAATTTTTTTACTGCCTAAACAGGTTTCAAAATCATTTGCATAATTGCGCGGTGCTGGCGTAATCGTCTCAACTTCATCATCATGATGAGGTTGGTAATATTGCGCATGTTGTAAAGCCTGTTCAAATTCGGCAGCAGTATCGGTCAAAATGGCACGTGTAGAGGTACGATAAAGGCGTTTTCCTATAAATTTAGATAAGTCAGTATCGATATCAGTTGCAACCAAGACTAAATCTGCTGCCGCTATGTCTGCCGCGGTGAGAAGATCTTTTGCAACAAGCTGTCCTTGTGTTTCGACTTTCACTTGCCAACCTTGCGCTTTAGCATAATTCATAATCGCTTCGGCAGACATAAAGGTTTGTGTGACACCCGTTGGGCAGGCGGTGACTGCGACAAGATTGTGAATGGAAGAGGGTGAAGAAACATTTGTCAATTCGACCGCACTTTCTCTTGCTTCATAAGGTACAGCTTGTTCAATAGCCTGTTGAATGGTGGTTTCTGGTGCATTGAATGCCACATCGGCGTCAACAACAAAAATGTTTTTATTTGCAAAAGAAGGAGAGGTCGCGGCTTGTTCAGTAAAAGCGATTACCAAGTCTGCTTCATTGATCTCTGTGATTTGATGTCCTTGTTGTTTTGCGGCAGTTTCCATTACTTGACGTAACAAAAAACACTTCGCGTTACCAAGAGCTTCATTTTTAGTCAGAAAAATATTCATGAAATTATCCTTAAATTGAGGTGATTTTTATGTTTTCTAAAATTGGGTTTAACAAGCTGCGATCGGGAATACCCACGTGTGTTTGCGAAACAGTGAATGCTGCTACAGCACTAGCGAATGCCAATGTATCGGCAGGGGCATGCTGGTGAAGGATGCCGTAAATTAATCCTGCAACCATTGCATCACCTGCTCCCACAGTGCTAACGATGTGTTCACACATTGGTGGTTGTGCATAGAGAATATTGTCTGGGGTCAGCCAGATTGCGCCTTGTTCACCTAGTGATACGACAACATTCACAATTCCCTCAGCCTGTAATGTTTTAGCGGCGGCGATAATATCGGGTAAGTGAGGAAGAGGGTGACCGACCCACGTTTCTAATTCACGATAATTTGGCTTGACCAGCCAGGGTTTTGCTTGGATTCCCATCGTAAGTGCTTCATTACTGGTATCTAAGACAATTTTGGCTCGTCCTGTATTGAGTTTCTGTAGCCAGAGCATGAAAGCCGTAGGTGAAACCCCAGGTGGAAGACTGCCACAAATTGCAATGAAGTCAAATTGAGAACTAATTTGGAGCGAATAATCAACAAATTGCTGCCAATCTTGCTCGTTAATCGCATAACCTTGGAAATTGAGATCGGTGACGTCTGCTTCTGTTTCGGTGATTTTGACATTCATTCGTGTTGCGCCATTTACACGTTGGAAATGATCGATTAAATCGAGTTCAGCAAACATTTTTTGGTATTCACCTTGGTTCTCTCGCCCAATAAACCCACTTACCGTAGATTGAATACCAAGATCATGTAAGACTTTCGCTACATTTATCCCTTTTCCAGCTGGATACAGACCAAGGTACTCTACTTTATTCACTTCACCCAAGGCAATACGTGGTAGACAGCCAATTAAATCATAAGCTGTATTTAATGTGATAGTAAGTAATTTGCTCATTTTTCCTCTCCTAAGCCAGATTCAATGAGATCACAGATACCTTTAATCGCTTGTTTAGCGTCTTGCCCAGTAGCAACAAAATGCAAGCGATGTCCTTTTTGTGCTCCTAATGATGTGACTTTAATCAGACTTTTGGCACTGATTAATGGACCTCCCTTGTCAAGATTTTGTACCGCCACAGAAGCATGATATTGTTTGAGATAATTCACTAATGTCGCCGCTGGGCGGTAATGTAATCCATGTGCATTACGGACCGTGACGATGGCTTCGACTGCAGGTACTTGTCCAACTAACACTGTTGCATTGGGAATAGGATTATGTCCTTGTTCGGGCTTGAAAATGGAGAGGATTTGTTCAATATCACCTGTCAATAACGTTTGTTGTACTTGCTCATCCAATAAACTAGCCAAGGTATCATTAATCTGTTCATCAATAGTAGAAATGGTTAACACCGCATGTACCATTTTGCCATTATGCCTGAATGGCGCCTTAGCACGACTAAATGCAATGGCATTTTTGCGGTTTCCCACTGTCGCATCAGTGAGCCAAATGCCCCTGCCGAGAGGGAGTGCTGCACTCGAAATGACTTCATGAATAAACTGATCATCTATTGCATCTTGTTGTTGCAAGTTGTCAGCGTTAAGTGCGGTCAGGGTTAATAAACTTTCTGTTTCGACAGCTAAGCGGATTGTGTGGGCGGTTATGAGAGTATTTGACATTTCTCCCAGTAACATCGCACGAAATTGTGCAGGGTCTTGTGTGTCAGCCAGTTGTGGTGTACTTATTTCACTATCAAGAAGATGCGTTAATTGGCGTAATAGCGTGAGATGAGCATCTGAGTTTGCCGCAATGCCAATGACCACATAGACAGTATGATGATCTGTCCATGGTACTCCTTGTGGGAATTGGAAGACTTTTACTCCTGTTTTTTTCACCATAGAACGTGTAGCGATCGTACCGTGTGGAATCGCAATGCCTTTACCTAAGTAAGTAGTAAGTTGTGCTTCTCGTTCTAACATACCTTGTAAGTAACCTGATTCAACACAACCAGATTCGATGAGTGATGTCGCCACTAATTCAATTGCTTGTTGTTTATTTTCAGCGTAGGCGGCTAAGTGAATGTCATTTTCCGTTAATTGAAACACAGGTACTCCAGTCTTCCTTGTTATCTGATGTTAACTTTTATGCTGCGGGTAAAATGGAAAAAACTGCTGATTTTGACATCAACAGTTTTTTCACGTTAATGGGTACAAAGTTTGAGAACTTGCTCTGCACCTTGCACAATATAAGGGTCATCTTCTTCCCTCACGTTGCCTTTTTGCAAATCTTTCATCGCATCGTAGATGCCTTGCGTCAGACTGGCAGTATCAAGTTTTGACCAACAGTCTTGCTTGAGCTGGCGGAAATTGGTTTGTAAAGCAGAGGCAAAAAGCACACCACTATAATAAGCATGAATACTAGAATCATGGCCGCCTTGGTATAAATTTTCTCGAATTTTTTCAATCGGGACTAAAATACGGTTTAAGTACCAATCATTGACCCCACTCGAGAAGGAGTGAATGTCATAGTCTTGGTTTACACGACCTTTATAGGTTTCAACGGTCGCCTCATACGCTGTCGCATAAGATTTTTGATCAAGTTGATCTTTATCTACGTTGATAACGGCTTTTTTATCATCCATAAATGGAACATAAGAAGATAATGAGCAAGCTGAAAGAAGTGCAACTAACGTAATAATGGAAAGTTTTTTTAACATAAAAAGTCCTGAGTTAGCCAAGAAGAATAGGTCTTTAATTATACTGTGAAACGGGACATTATCCAATCCATTCATTACCTTAAAATCATAAAACCTACGGATTTTTTATGCTTGCAAATCAGCGAGCGTATTGATGTTTTTAAATGCGGCTTTTTTGTCTGAAAAATCAACTGCAACCGCATGATGCTGTTGCATAAATGTCAACATTCGACGTTCGCCCTGTGCCAAATAGTCAGCTAATGCGCTTTTCAAGTGAGTGGATATTAAACAGAAGGTTGGATGTTCACGTTCGCCATCGTGCGCATAAGCAAGCAAAACATCGGGAGAATTGACCGCACTTTTCAGTCTATCAACGAGATCAGACGGTAAAAAAGGGCAGTCGCAAGGCACGAATAACACAAAGTCAGTGGTGGCATGTTGTAATCCTGTTAAGATGCCACTTAATGGTCCTTGAAAACCGTCGAGTTGATCACTAAAAACAGGTAAACCATATTGTGCATAGTGGTGTTGGTTACGATTAGCACTAATGGCAATATCACTTACTTGAGGCGCTAAACGTTGATAGACATGTTCAAAAAGAGGGCGCTGCCGAAAATGTTGTAAACCTTTATCGACTCCACCCATACGGCGAGCTTGCCCCCCAGCTAAAATTACTGCACTAATTGTGATCGTCATATTTTCTTCTTTATTTAATTACAGTATGATCCAAACAAATTTTTTCAATCATAAGGAAAACTTTATGAAATGTCATCGTTTAAACGAAGTATTGGAACTTTTACAGCCTTATTGGTCTAAAGAGCCTGATCTGCATCTATTACAAATTTTGCAGAAAATTGCCGATGAAGCTGGGTTCGAGAAACCTGTTGCAGAATTAACGGATGAAGTGATTATCTATCAGTTAAAAATGCATGGTACAGATAAACATGAACCTATTCCTGGCATTAAAAAAGATTATGAAGAAGATTTTAAGACCGCGCTATTAAAAGCCCGCGGAATTATTAAATAGTTAAGGATTTCAAATGAAAAAATTGTTTTTAGTTTTAGCATCATTTTTCTCGGTATTGACTGTGCAGGCACAAAACTTAACGGAAGGTAAACACTATATCGCATTAGCCACAGCTCATTCGGCACAACCTGAAGTGGTTGAGTTTTTCTCATTCTATTGCCCACATTGTTATTCTTTTGAATATGAACACAAGATTCCTGCTAAAGTTAAAGCTACCTTACCTCAAAGTGTAGAATTAAAACAATATCATGTGAATTTTTTAGGACCACAAGGTGAAAATTTAACACGAGCTTGGTCTTTTGCGGTGGCAACAGGAGTGGAAGAAAAAGTGAAAGAAGCATTATTTCAGGCTGCGCAAAAAAATGCTCTGCGTTCAATGGATGATATTCGACAAATTTTCTTAGATAAAGGTATTCCAGCTGAGCAATTCGATGGTGGAATTAACAGCTTTGCTGTCACTGCGTTAATGAATAAACAAATTCATGCCGCAGAAGAATTGAAAGTCCGTGGTGTGCCAGATTTTTACATTAATAATCGTTATCGTGTAAAACCAGAAGGACTGAGTACTAACAGTAATGAGGCTTTTGTCAAAGATTATGTAGAAACTGTAAAAGGTTTATTGCAAAAATAATAAAAAATTGGTTTAATGCGTCGTTTTTAATAACAGAGATTATTCGTAGAGGATATTATGGCAGAAAGTTTTAGTGTTACACGTCGTTTTTTCGATGACAAAAATTACCCAAGAGGCTTTTCACGTCACGGCGATTACACCATCAAAGAATCACAAGCACTTGAGCAATATGGTCAAGCATTTAAAGCATTGGATTCAGGTGAGCGTGCGCCTGTAACAAAAGAGGAAAAAGAATTTGTTGCTTTCTGCCGTGGTGAACGCCAACCTGAAACGTTCTTAGAGAAAACTTGGAATAAATATCGCTCACGTATTTCAACAACTAAGCGAGTGTATACGTTATCAGGTGTTGTGGGTACGGATAATCTCGACGATTTCTCAGCAGAATAATCATCTAGTTTGAAAGAATAAAAGGCTTGGCGAATGAGAGAAACCGAGCCTTTTATTTTTAGTTGAACATCACACAATATAGAACGTATCTCATGCAAAGTTTGCTTCCTATCGAACAATATGATCAATTGCTGGCTGAAAAGCAGCAAAAACTTACCGCACTTTTAGCTCCCTTTCATGCACCCGAATTAACGGTATTTGCTTCACCTGTGCAACACTATAGAATGCGCGCTGAGTTTAGAATTTGGCACGACAAAGGTGAGATTTACCACATCATGTTTGATCAAGACACTCGTCAGCGCTATCGTGTGGACACTTTTCCTATCGCGAGCCAGTTGATTAATCAAATGATGAACGCTTTGTTGCCATTAATCAAACTTGAACCCGTATTAGAACATCGACTGTTTCAGATTGATTATTTAAGTACATTAAGTAATAAAATCATAGTCAGTTTGCTGTACCACAAGGAACTGGATGAACAATGGACTATTGCAGCCAGACAATTAAAAGCAACATTGCAAGTGCAAGGGTTTGATCTACAGATTATTGGACGTGCGAGTAAACAGAAAATTTGTTTGGAACATGACTTTGTTGATGAAGTCTTGACGGTACAAAATAAAGCGTATATTTACCGTCAGGTTGAAAACAGTTTTACTCAGCCGAATGCAATAGTAAACCAGAAAATGTTGGAATGGGCGATTGCCTGCACGGCGGAAAGTCAGGGTGATCTATTAGAACTGTATTGTGGAAATGGCAATTTTTCAATAGCCCTTGCTCAAAACTTCCGTAAAGTATTGGCAACCGAGATTGCGAAGCCATCAGTGAGTGCCGCTCAATTTAATATCGCAGCAAATAAGATTAATAACTTACAAATTATTCGCATGTCTGCAGAAGAGTTTACTCAAGCGATGAATGGCGTACGTGCTTTTAATCGTTTGAAAGGAATCGATCTCACAACTTACGAATGTAATACGATTTTTGTTGATCCACCACGTGCGGGTTTAGATGATGAAACGGTCAAATTAGTACAGCAGTATGAACGTATTTTGTATATTTCCTGTAATCCACATACACTATGCGATAATTTGCACACACTTTGTCAAACCCATCGTATTGAGAAAGCGGCATTGTTCGATCAATTTCCCTATACAGACCACATGGAAACGGGTGTATGGTTAATTCGGAAGTAAGGTATGAAGATTCAGCTGATTTGTGAAACAAATGACGCATCCCATTTTTTTGCTCGTTGTGTAGACGCAGGTTTAGAACAAGATCCAGCAAGTATTTTAGCTTTAGTTCAATGCGAAGATGAGCAAGGACAACTTCGTATAGAGCTACGTAAATTAGATGAAGCAAAATTAGGCGCAGTATATGTGGATTTCGTTAACGGAGCTTTGGCTCACCGCCGAAAATTTGGTGGTGGACGGGGGGAAGCAATTGCTAAGGCAGTTGGCATTAAGAAAGATTATTTACCTAGTGTGATTGATGCAACCGCTGGACTAGGGCGCGATGCATTTGTTTTAGCCGCGTTAGGTTGTCAAATCCGCCTTGTTGAGCGTCATCCAGTTGTTCGTTTATTGTTGGAAGATGGTCTACAACGTGCTTATGCAGATGCGGAAATCGGTGAAATGATGCAAAAAAATATGCGTTTATTAGATGTAAAGCATATTGCAGAATTGGATCCAATGAGCGATTTTGCTGATGTGGTTTATCTTGACCCCATGTACCCTCATAAACAAAAAAGTGCACTTGTTAAGAAAGAAATGCGTGTTTTTCAGCACTTAGTGGGGGCCGATTTAGATGCAGAAAATTTACTTGCACCCGCTTTGCAACTTGCCAAGAAGCGAGTCATTGTGAAACGTCCTGATTATGCGGCGTTTCTTGCTCAGATTGCACCACAGTTTAGCCGCGAAACCAAGAATCATCGTTTTGATATCTATCTTTCTCAAGAGGGCGAGTTGACTAAATCCTCTTCAGAAACGTTTTCAGCAGAAATGAAATAACCGCACGCTTCTCTTTCAAAAAACGGGCGGTTATTGATTTAGGAACGATCTGGAAAGTTATGGGGTTGTTGTGACACCGTATTTCTCAGCCAATTCGTTATTCAGTTGTGTAAACTCATCTGATATTTTTAAAAGTTCATCACGTTTCATTAGCAGGGCTTTTCCACCCGCTTCAGATGGATTTTGTTGTAGTTTTACGTTATCTGTCATCAATTGTGATGAAGTAATGAGTAAAAGCTTCGCTTTTTCTTTAAGTGGGTGAATCTCAGGGCTATAAATAGGTAAGGCATCAAGTGCTTTGACAATATTGTCTACTTCTTGAGAGAACTTGATTAAAATAGCTTCTCGTGCTGTTGTATCACCCGATTGAATTGTATCGATCAGCTGCTGATTTAAGACGCCGACTTTTTCATTCTGTGCAAGTTGAAACTCAGTGAGTCGTTTAAAATCTTCTTTTGGATCCGCTTTGACATGTGCAGCAGGTGTGTCTATGCTTGCTTTGGTTGCTGGAGAGGTTGCTTGGTCACAACCAACTAAATAGACAGAGGCAAGTAATATTGCGCCGAGTTTCAATGATAATTTTTTCATAATTTCATCCTTAAATAATAAGTTATATTGCTATCCTTAATAAACGGGTCTGTACTATACACTGCTTTGTCTTATCTGACAATTTCCTTGTTTTCACTATGCTGCGCTTATTTTTCTTGTGAAGTTAGATTATAATTTCGCTTACTTATCCATTCATCAATAAATAAGAGACTTTTATGGAAAATAAAGCATTAAGCATCGTCATTTTGGCTGCTGGTAAAGGAACACGTATGTATTCCGATTTGCCCAAAGTCCTACATAGCATTGCGGGTAAACCTATGGTGAAACACGTGATTGATACAGTGAAATCAATTCATGCAAAAAATATCCATTTAGTGTATGGGCACGGTGGAGATGTGATGCAAGCAAGATTGCGTGATGAGCCAGTTAATTGGGTCTTCCAAGCGGAACAACTTGGCACAGGTCATGCTATGCAGCAGGCAGCTCCTTTTTTTGCAGATGATGAGAATATTTTAATGCTATATGGTGATGGTCCATTAATCACACCTGAGACCCTGCAAAAACTGATTGCGGCAAAACCTGACAATGGCATTGCGTTATTGACAGTCGTATTGGATAACCCAACAGGTTATGGTCGTATTGTACGCGAGCAAGGACAAGTCGTAGCCATTGTTGAGCAAAAAGATGCGAATGCGGAACAATTGAAAATCCAAGAAATTAATACAGGCGTCTTGGTTGCGGATGGTAAAAATTTGAAGAAATGGTTAAGTCAATTGACTAATAATAATGCACAGGGAGAATATTATATTACGGATGTCATTGGTCTTGCTAATCAACAAGGCTGCCAAGTGATTGCTGTTCAAGCGGATGATTTCATGGAAGTGGAAGGTGTTAATAACCGTCAACAATTAGCTCGCTTAGAGCGTTACTATCAGCGTAAGCAAGCAGATAAATTATTATTAGCAGGCGTGGGATTAGCCGATCCTGCTCGTTTTGATTTACGAGGTGAATTGACGCACGGAAAAGATGTTGAAATTGACATTAATGTCATCATTGAAGGACAAGTGAAATTAGGGCATCGTGTTCGTATTGGGGCAGGTTGTATCTTAAAAAACTGTGAAATTGGTGATGATGTGGACATTAAACCCTACTCCGTTTTAGAACAGACGGTCATTGGAAACGCAGCTCAAATTGGACCATTTTCACGTTTACGTCCAGGTGCGGTACTGGCAGAAGAAACCCATATTGGTAATTTCGTTGAAATTAAAAAAGCAGAGATTGGCAAAGGGTCTAAAGTCAATCATTTGAGCTATGTGGGGGATGCTGAAATTGGGCAACATTGTAATATTGGTGCGGGAGTGATTACATGCAATTATGATGGGGCGAATAAATTTAAGACCTGTATTGGAGATAACGTTTTTGTCGGGTCTGATGTACAGCTTGTTGCGCCGGTTACTGTCGAAAATGATGCGACAATTGGTGCTGGGACAACGGTGACAAAAAATGTTAGTTCTGGTGAGCTTGTTATCAGTCGTGTACCGCAACGTCATATTCAAGGCTGGCAACGTCCAACAAAAAAAGATAAAAAATAAGCCGCACTTGATAAGCATGAGGTGCTTGCACAATCGGTTAGGTCAAGATATCAGAATTGACCTAACTGAATAAAATAGAAAACGCGCTTTGTCGTTTTTATTGTACACATTTTTCATTCATTTTCATCAACGCTCAAACTTGTTCTCTGAGTAACGCTAAGATATCTGCAGGGATCACTTTTGGTGCAGGGATTAAAACCTGCTTATGTCGATTGAGCTCACCTTTTTCTAAAATAATACTGCTTTTTGCGACCTTGAAGATTTTACTTAAGAATTTGAGTAAGTGAGCGTTTGCTTTTCCATCAATAGGTGGGGCAGTCAGCATGATTTTGAGTTCATTATCATGAATACCAAGGATTTGATCTTTGCTGGCTTTCGGTTGCAGAAAGATCCGCAACCGTAAGTTCTCACCTTGTTTTTCTATTGCAGAGAGCACCATGGGGACAAAATTCCTCGAAATGTATCCGCACTTTTAATAGCTGCTTAGCAGCCAGTATGTACCGAATAAGTCGAGTAAGATTTTATCTGAGAAGAACAGCACAAAGGCTAATACCATAGGCGAAAAGTCGATCATGCCAGTGTTAGGTAAAATGCGTTGAATCGGCTTCAATAAAGGCGCGGTTAATTGGTGCAAGACGAATTGCATCGGATTTGGGCTACGATTAAACCAACTCATAATTGCCCCTAATAACAATACATAAAAAATGGCTTTACCATAAGTACGAAGCAAGGAGAGTCCACCAATTGCAGAATAATCAAAGAAACTTGCATTAGCGATGAATAAATTTCCAACTAAATGGGCTAATGGAAATTTAGCACTAAATAAAATAAACGCTACAAATAATGCAGCGAAATCAATGTTTTTAAATGTAGGAATAAAAGTACGGAAAGGAGCAAGTACGGGTTGTGTTATTTTTACCAATCCTTGAGATAGTGGATTATAAAAATCCACTCGACTAAATTGGAACCATGCACGTAAAACTAAAATAAAGCCATATACATCAATGAGTGTAAAAATTAATAATTGTCCTGAGTTCATTTTATTCCCTTCAATTTTATAGCCAACCTTTACGTTTGAAATACCAATAAGGTGCAAAGGCAGCCAATGCCATTAACCCAAGTGCCATTGGGTAACCAAATTTTAATCCTAGCTCAGGCATCATTTCAAAGTTCATTCCATAGTTAGATGCCACTAATGTTGGTGGCAGGAAGATCACTGAAACGACCGAGAAGATTTTAATGATACGGTTTTGTTCAATACTAATGAAACCCATCGCCGCTTGCATCAAGAAGTTGACACGTTGGAACAGTGATTCATTATGTGGTTGTAACGATTCAATATCGCGCAAAATTTCACGAGCTTGTTCAAGCTGGTTAGCTGGAAGACGTGTTTTGCGTACCAAGAAGCTTAACGCACGTTGTGTATCCATTAAGCATAAACGTACTTTTGAGCTGCTATCTTCTTGTTCAGTGAGTGTGGCGAGCGCTTGGTCAAAGGCTTCACCTTGTGTTCCGTCAAGAATGACACGGCTTAATTTTTCTAAGTCAGAATACACCGTCTCAATAACATCAGCTAATTGTTCAATTTTTGTTTCAAATAAATCCAGTAAAACTTCATAAGCATTGCATTCAATTAAACGCTGGTTACGTGAACGCATCCGATATAAACGAAATGCAGGTAATTCTCTGTCACGTAGTGTGAAAAGACGTCCATCGCGCACAGTAAATGCGACGCTAGCTAAGTCAGCATAATCCTCTTCATCTTCGCAATAGAAGAAAGAGTGTAGGTGTAACCCATCTTCATCTTCGAAAAAACGAGCAGATGCTTCGATATCTTCTAATTCAAGAAACGTGGCGAGACTCTGTCCTAAGTTGTCTTGTAGAATTTCACGCTCTTCACTGGTGGGCTCAAGCAAATCAAGCCAAATAGCATTGTTTAATTGAGCATTTTCAGCTTCATCAATGCGGACGAGGCGCGCATCTTCTAATGTGAAAGCATTAATCATTTTGTCATACTCCTTAATTGGATTATGAACAACGCAGTGAACAAAAGAAACCAAACGAAAATCACGTATTGTGTTAAAAATGCTGTCAAGTTTTTCGTTTGTTATTGGTTATTGATATTTCAACAACCGCAAAAAGATTCCGAATGATGAATAGTTTTAGATCTATCAGCGAACTTTCGCTGATACAGGGGAAATAGCGAAAGTTACAGTAAAAACTCAATTCGGTATCGACTGTGACTGTCCAAAGTGTATGTCCTCATGTTACTAAATCGCGGCGAATGTTACGCTTGAAAGGGCGATTCGTCAAGCGTTTATGCGCTTGACACAAACAATTATTCGTGAATTAAAATGAAAAGGCGAACATTTTGTCCGCCTTATGAGAATGATTATGCTTCTTTTGCTGGATATTCCCACCAAATGTCAAATAATGGGCTGATTTCGATTTGCTGTAAACCGTTTTTCTCTAACCATTCTTTTACTAAAGTGCGGTGACTTTCATCACATTTTCCGAGTGCTTCTAAACAGACTAAGCCTTCCCAATGTAAATAGCCACTACCTTCGTACGCTAAACCATTTGGTTGGATCACTTCGCGAATAAAGCGATCAACAACTTCATCAATTTGATCAATAGCAGTCCCTTCTGCAAATTGCCAATTGACTAAGAAGCCTAATTCTTGGAATTCTGCAAGATGCATTTTTTTACGTTGTCTTCTGTTACGTTTGATCGCCATTTGGATTCTCCTCTCTGTTGGCTGATAAAATTTAAAACCTGCAATATGCTTGTTTATTTTTTTCTAAAATATAAATCCCATACACCATGACCTAAACGGTGTCCTCGTTGTTCGAATTTTGTCAATGGACGAAAGTCAGGACGAGGAATATAGTCATGAGTGTCAGATGTATTATGTAATGCTTGATATTGTTGCAATACGGCTAACATATGTTCAGCATAGTTCTCCCAGTCTGTTGCCATATGAATAAACCCACCTGACATTAATTTTTGTTGTACTGTTTCAATAAATGCGGGTTGTACAATTCGACGTTTATGGTGTTTTGCTTTGTGCCAAGGGTCTGGGAAAAATAACTGTAACCCACCTAAGCTATTATCTGCGATACAGTCTCGCAAAATTTCAGTAGCATCATGACAGATAACACGTAAATTGGTTACTTGATTTTCAACCGCGTTTGCAATACAAGCACCCACGCCAGGGGTGTGAACCTCAATACCTAAATAGTTACATTCTGGATGTTGTTTTGCCATTTCGACAAGAGAATGCCCCATCCCGAAACCAATCTCGAGTACAACGGGGTTTTCATTGCCATAGATAGTCTTAAAGTCAAAAGGGGTGGTCTGGTGTTCTAAACCATAAAAATGCCAGTTCTGATTCATCGCATTTTTTTGAAATTCACTTAGGCGTCCTGTACGTAGGACAAAACTACGAACTTTTCGCTTATAACGTCCCTCTTCGGTGAACTCGGCAACTTCAACGGTTTTACGCTTTTGATCCGCAAAAGTTGGGCTTTTATTGGTTTCTAGATTATTCAATGACATATTTTTTGTTTATAATGGTGCAATTTGCTGCGAATTATACGGGTTTTGCTGAAAAATACCAAGCTTGTACGGCTAGACGTGCAGCTTTTACACAAATTACTCATCAGGAGAAAGCGAGATATGGCATCTAACTACCCTAAGTTAATGATTTATTTACATTGGACGACTTTAATACTGGTTCTGACCGCTTATTTTACAGGGGATTATCCGCCAGCAGATGGGATGAAAGGTGAAATTCATGTCTTGAGCGGAATAATATTAATGGGGTTAGTTTTATTCCGTTTGTTATTACGTATAGTCTACCGTGATGTTTTGCCGCAGCATAATTTACCATTCTTGCTACACTTTGCAGCATCTTCAGTGCAAGTGTTGTTATATTTAGCAATGATCTTCACTCCTATTGCAGGCTATTTCACATTAACTGCAGATGTGGACGATTTCATGTTATTTGGTTGGGCATTACCTTATTTCAGTTTAGACTTCTCTTTAGCAAATGCACATGAGTTATTAGCACACAGTTTTCTTATTCTCGTAGGACTTCATGCTGGCGCCGCATTATTTCATCATTTTGTTTTAAAAGATAATGTCTTGAAAAGCATGTCACCACATTAATTCACAACAATTTAAGTGCGGTGGCTTTTTGAGTCAATTTTTACCGCGTAATGTATTTAGAATGTTAATCACACTTTATTTTTACTATGCTTGCAACTTCATCTCCTAACGCACCTTTTGCACAGGCTGTGCTGTCATGGTATGACAAATTTGGTCGTAAACATTTACCTTGGCAACAAAACAAAACGTTATACGGTGTCTGGTTGTCTGAGGTGATGTTACAACAAACTCAAGTTGCGACAGTGATTCCTTATTTTGAGCGTTTTATCAAAATTTTCCCCAATGTGACCGCACTGGCGAATGCTCCGCTTGATGAGGTTTTGCACTTATGGACTGGTCTAGGTTATTACGCGCGCGCGCGAAACTTACACAAGGCAGCCCAAACAATCAGAGATCGTTATAACGGCGAATTCCCAACAGACTTTGAAGAGGTGTGGGCACTGGCTGGAGTCGGCAGAAGTACTGCAGGCGCAGTGCTTTCTTCTTGTTTAGATGCACCGTATCCAATTTTAGATGGCAATGTGAAGCGTGTATTAGCTCGCTATTTTGCGGTTGCGGGTTGGCCTGGCGAGAAAAAAATCGAAGATAAATTGTGGCAACTGACTAAAGAAGTGACACCAACAACTCAAGTGGCAAATTTTAATCAGGCTATGATGGATCTTGGTGCAATGGTATGTACCCGTTCCAAGCCGAAATGTGATTTGTGTCCGTTACAACACAGCTGCGAAGCAAACTTACGGCAAGCATGGCAGGACTATCCAGGTAAAAAACCGAAGAAGAGCTTACCAGAACGCGAAAGTTATTTTCTCATTCTCACATTAAAAGGGAAAGTTGCACTAGAACAGCGACAGCATTCAGGGCTGTGGGGCGGTTTATATTGTTTCCCTCAATTCGATACACAAGCACAATTATTTGCATTTTTGCGCCAGAAGCACATTACACATTATCAAGAATGGACAAGTTTTCGTCATACATTTAGCCACTTTCATTTAGTGATTCATCCGATTTATGTCGATATGGATTGGGTTGAGACAGAGCAAGATCGCACGGACTGGAAAAAAGTAGGAGAAAATAAAGGCGACGATGAATCAATTGTATTCAGTGAAGTCAAATATTGGTATGATCCGTTAAATCCAGAGCAAATTGGGCTGGCAACGCCAGTAAAAAATTTATTAACGCAATTTATAAGGAATCACTATGGCTAGAACCGTATTTTGTGAATATCTCAAACAAGACGCTGAAGGGTTAGATTTTCAATTATATCCTGGCGAGCTAGGCAAGCGTATCTTTGATTCAATCAGCAAACAAGCATGGGGAGAATGGATGAAAAAGCAAACCATGCTAGTGAATGAGAAAAAATTAAATATGATGAATACGGAGCACAGAAAATTACTAGAAGAAGAAATGGTGAATTTCTTATTTGAAGGTAAAGATGTGCATATTGAAGGCTATGTGCCACCTGCGGAATAACATAAATATGAAAAAATATATAGTTTGTGCGCTGATCCCTTTTTTATTTGCTTGTGGGAGTACATCATCTTATAAAAGTGATGAATTTGATGAGGCATTTGCGAAAGACACGCGTGGTTTGGATATTTTAACAGGGCAGTTCTCTCATAATATTGATCGCATTTGGGGCGTGAATGAATTACTTGTTGCGAGTCGCAAAGATTATGTGAAATATACGGATCAGTTTTATACGCGCAGCCATGTGAGTTTTGATGAGGGTTTAATTACAGTTGAAACACAAAGTGATCTCCGCCATTTGCATAATGCGATCGTTCATATTTTGTTAATGGGCTCTGACGCGAATGGAATTGATTTATTTGCATCAGGTGATGTACCGATCAGTTCTCGTCCTTTTTTAGTGGGACAGGTGATTGACCACCTCGGTGGATCGATAACAAATACAACCATTGCAGGGAATTTTGCAAACTATTTACTTCAAAATAAATTACAAACGCGTCGTTTAAGTAATGGGCATACTGTGAAGTATGTTGTTATTCCGATGATTGCAAATCACGTTGCAGTTCGTGCGCAAAAATATTTACCTTTAGTACGTAAAATGGCGCGTCGTTATAATATGGATGAAAGCCTGATTCTTGGGATCATGCAAACAGAATCAAGTTTTAACCCTTATGCGATTAGTTATGCGAATGCCATTGGATTAATGCAAGTTGTTCCGACGACGGCAGGACGCGATATTTTCAAAATGAAAGGTAAAGGAGGGCAGCCGTCCAAGTCATATTTATTTGATCCTGAGAAAAATATTGATGCAGGGGCTTCGTATTTATGGTTGTTACAAAATAAATATTTAGATGGTATCAGCAATCCAACTTCAAAACGCTTTGCTATGATTTCCGCTTATAACAGTGGCGCTGGGGCAGTTTTACGTGTGTTTGACCAGGATCGTGATTTAGCGATTGCAAAAATCAATAAACTATACCCAGAACAAGTGTATCGTATTTTGACGACGCAACATCCGTCTGCGCAAGCGCGAAATTATTTATTAAAAGTCGATCAGGCACAAAAAAGTTATCGAGTGAGAAGATAGACTCATTCAGTTTCGAGAAAATGCTCGCTTAACTTGAGAAGAAGTAGCGAGCATTTTTATTATTTATTTTTAATAGAAAAACATAAAAAACGAGCTAATTTGTGTTATTTTTATTCTTTTCGTTTGTTAAATATGCAACCGATTAAAAAAAAGTGATTTTTTTTAATTTAGGTGTTGACTTAAACCTGAAAAAAACGTTTAATACGCACCACTGATGAGTTGCCTCGATAGCTCAGTCGGTAGAGCAGGGGATTGAAAATCCCCGTGTCGGTGGTTCGATTCCGCCTCGAGGCACCACTTTTCCTCCTTAGTTCAGTCGGTAGAACGGCGGACTGTTAATCCGTATGTCGCTGGTTCAAGTCCAGCAGGAGGAGCCAAATTTTTAGAGCCCGCTAAGTTAGTTAGCGGGCTTTTTCATTTCTTATTGTCTGACTGATTTTCTCAAGGAAAATAAAAAATCGATCCATTTTGGCGAGGATCGATTTTTCACGTTATGAAAATTTACTGATACCAATTATTGTGCATGAACGGCATGAATTGCATTGGCAATTTCTTGGTCTTGGTAAATGGCTTTCACGACTTCGCTAAATGCTTCACTTAAGACTTTTTCAATTTCAGGGTTTTTAGCTGAGAATGCACCTGAATAGGTACGGTTCGCATTAATATTTTTGCTAAATTGCCCTTTTGCGCCTTGTACATGAATCGTCACGCCCACTTTACTGTCAATGTTGTAGCGTAAATTGCCTTGTTCTACGTTAGCATAAAACGTATTGACATCTAATGTGACGGCTGCATTTGATTGTTGTGCGTTACTGACACGGAAACCTTTACTCACTAAATCTTGTTGACCTACTTGTAAAAAGAGCTGCTGAACAGTTGGTGACGCAGAAAGTTTAATTAATTTTCCATCTGCAACATAACTTGCGACCTCAGGCTGTGGACGTTTATCACGCACGCTGACAAAGACGATAGCTTGTTGATTGACTGCCATCGTAGCAGTAGGAGCTGGTGGTGTGAACGTTAGAGTAGAAGGAAGGGTTTGACAGGCAGTCAACACAATACTGCTGGCGATAAGTGTCGTAAGAGATAAGAGTTTAACTCGTTTCATAATGTCCTCATTTAGTAAACAAATATTTAGGTTTAGCACACTAAATATCAAATTAATTTATATTATTCTTGCAAAGTTGTGTTTGAATGTATAGCCTTTATCCTTCAAATTTATTTAAATTGTGGGGAAAGCGATGTCAAAACAGCAAGAGTTAACTGAACGATTATTTCGTGAATTTACACCGCACTTTTTACATGTCGAGAATGAAAGCCACATGCATAGCTCAGGACGTGGTGCAGATTCTCATTTTAAAATTGTCTTAGTGAGTGAGCAGTTTAAAGGATTAACCAAAGTTGCTCGTCACCGTAAAATCTATCAGTTTTTAGCTGACGATCTTCAACAGGGTATCCATGCACTTGCGTTACATCTCTATGACAACGCAGAATGGGAAACATTAGGAAAAGTGTTTCCAAATTCGCCTAATTGTGCAGGAGTAGGTCAATAAAGGATTACCTCTTCGTGAGTAGTTTAAGGTTCTTCTCGTTTTTGAAAATTTGACCTTCTTCAAAAAAATTATCTTTTTTAACTAAAAAATAACGAAAAATAAGGCGTGAAAGTGGCACCAACGTTATTATTTAGTTAAAATAAAGCGTTTTATTTTAGCAAAATTTTAACGTTTGTATTTTAAACAACTGGAGCTAAGCTCGTTGTATTTAAAATAGGGACGAAACAGAATTTGAGTTTTAATTTATGTGAAATTAAGCGAGTGATTGTATTTGTTTTGACAATGTTTGCATGATCTTGCTGAAATCATTACTCAAGACGAGGTTACAGTTATTGGAACTGTAGCTGTATTTTTAATCTGACTAAAAGTAGTGCAAACAATATGATTACGATTAAAAAAGGCTTGGATCTTCCTATTGCAGGGAAGCCAGAGCAAGTAATCCGTGATGGCAATGCTATCACCGAAGTTGCTTTGCTTGGTGAAGAGTATGTGGGAATGCGTCCTTCGATGAAGGTTCGCGAAGGTGATGTAGTGAAAAAGGGTCAGGTGCTTTTTGAAGACAAAAAGAACCCAGGCGTGATGTTTACTGCACCTGCAAGTGGTACTGTAACTGCGATTAATCGTGGTGCTAAGCGTGTTTTACAATCTGTTGTAATTAAAGTCGAAGGTGATGATCAGATCACATTTGAAAAATATTCGACAGAGCAATTAACACAGCTTACTTCAGAGCAAGTTCGTCAAAATTTACAAACTTCAGGATTATGGACCGCACTTCGTACCCGTCCTTTCAGCAAAGTGCCCGCAGTTGATGCGGTACCCGCGTCAATTTTCGTGAATGCGATGGATACCAATCCATTAGCCGCGGATCCTCAAGTTATCCTACAATCACGTGGAGCAGATTTCTTAAATGGTTTAACCGTATTGAGTCGTTTACATGAAGGTAAAGTGTATCTTTGTAAAGCCGCGGGCGCATCTGTTCCAAATGTGAATATCGCAAATGTTGAATTGAAAGAATTTGCGGGTCCACATCCTGCAGGATTAAGTGGTACACACATTCACTTTATTGATCCAGTTAGTGCAACGAAATTTGTTTGGTATGTAAATTACCAAGACGTGATTGCTATGGGTAAATTATTCACCACGGGTGAGCTTGATGTGACACGCGTAGTTGCGTTAGCTGGCCCTCAAGTGAAAAATCCAGCATTAGTACGTACAGTAGTCGGTGCTAACTTATCTCAACTCACTGCAAACGAATTAAAAGACGGTGAAAATCGTGTGATTTCTGGTTCTGTATTAAGCGGTGCGAAAGCATGTGGACCAGTAGATTATTTAGGTCGTTACGCATTACAAGTCTCTGTGATTGAAGAAGGCCGTGAGAAAGAGTTCCTTGGTTGGATTATGCCAGGTGCGAATAAATTCTCAGTTTCTCGCACGGTATTAGGCCACTTCTCTAAGAAATTATTCAATTTTACAACCGCAGTAAACGGTGGTGAGCGTGCGATGGTACCAATCGGTGCTTACGAACGTGTTATGCCATTGGATATTATTCCAACATTATTGTTACGAGACTTAGCGTCTGGTGATACCGATTCTGCTCAAGCATTAGGCTGTTTAGAGTTAGATGAAGAAGATTTAGCGCTGTGTACGTTTGTTTGCCCAGGCAAAAATGAATACGGTGCGCTCTTACGTCAAGCTTTAGATAAGATCGAGAAGGAAGGTTAAAAATGGGTTTAAAACATTTTTTAGAGAAAATTGAACCTGCGTTTTTACCTGGCGGTAAATATGAAAAATGGTATGCGTTGTTTGAAGCAACTGCAACTTTCTTATATACGCCAGGCACAGTAACGCACAAAGCTTCTCATGTGCGTGATGCGTTAGATTCAAAACGTATGATGGTGCTAGTCTGGCTTGCATTGTTCCCAGCGATGTTCTACGGAATGTATAACGTGGGTGCACAAGCGATTTTAGCAACAGATGCATTAGGTACATTACAACAATCAATCGCAAATAACTGGCAATATGCGTTAAGCAACGCATTAGGTGCAGATTTAACCGCATCAGCAGGTTGGGCGAGCAAAATGTTGTTAGGTGCAACATACTTCTTACCAATTTACTTAACGGTATTCTTAGTGGGTGGTTTCTGGGAAGTATTATTCGCGATGGTTCGTAAGCACGAGATTAATGAAGGTTTCTTCGTAACCTCGATTCTTTTAGCATTAATCGTGCCGCCAACATTACCATTATGGCAAGCTGCATTAGCAACCACTTTCGGTGTTGTTGTTGCAAAAGAAATCTTTGGTGGTGTAGGTAAAAACTTTATGAACCCAGCATTAGCTGCACGTGCATTCTTGTTCTTCGCTTACCCAGCTCAAATCTCAGGTGATGCGGTTTGGGTTGCAGCAGATGGTTTCTCAGGCGCAACCGCACTTTCACAATGGGCAGTTGGTGGTGAAGCAGGCTTAAAACACGTTGTAACTGGTCAGCCAATCACTTGGATGGATGCATTCATTGGTAATATCCCTGGTTCTATCGGTGAAGTTTCAACGCTTGCATTATTAATTGGTGCTGCTGTGATTGTATTCGCACGTATTGCATCTTGGCGTATCATCGCTGGTGTCATGATCGGTATGGTTGCGGTATCAACACTCTTTAATTTTATTGGTTCAGAGACAAATCCATTATTTGCAATGCCTTGGTATTGGCACTTAGTGTTAGGTGGTTTCGCGCTTGGTATGTTCTTTATGGCAACAGACCCTGTTTCAGCAGCGTTCACTAACAAAGGTAAATGGTGGTACGGTATCTTAATTGGTGCAATGGCAGTGTTAATTCGTGTCGTTAACCCAGCATACCCAGAAGGGATGATGTTAGCGATCTTATTTGCTAACTTGTTCGCACCAGTATTTGATTACTTAGTGGTTCAAGCCAATATTAAACGTCGGAGAGCTCGCAATGTTTAAGAATAAAGATAGCGTTGGCGGAACACTTCTCGTCATTGTGTTATTGAGTTTAGTTTGTTCTATTATCGTGGCTGGTTCTGCGGTATTACTCAAACCGACTCAAGTTGAACAAAAAGAATTAGATAAGCAAAAAAATATTTTAAGTGTTGCTGGTTTATTGAAAGAAGGCACGAAAACAAGTGAAATCAAAACCATCTACGCAAAAAATATTGAAGCTCGCTTAGTTGACCTAAATACAGGTGATTTTGCACCCGTTCAACCAGGTTTTGATGCGGCAAAAGCAGTAAAAGATCCTGCGCAAAGCACACAACTTTCAGCGGAAGATGATGTCGCGAACATTCGTGTACGTGCAAACTTTGCTGAAGTGTATTTAGTGAAAGACGATGCAGGTAATGTGACTCAAGTTGTTTTACCATTCTATGGTACGGGTTTATGGTCTGTCATGTACGGCTTTATGTCAGTTCAACCAGATGGTAACACGGTAAACGGCATTACTTACTACGATCAAGGTGAAACCCCAGGATTGGGTGGTGAAATCGAAAACCCGAAATGGCAAGCACAATTCCCAGGTAAAAAACTTTACACAGCGGATAACCAAATTGGTTTATTCGTTGGTAAAGGGGCATCAGCAAATGCTGAACACGGTATTGATGCAATTTCAGGTTCGACATTAACCAGTAACGGTGTGAATAATTCATTTAAGTTCTGGTTAGGTCAAAAAGGTTTCGGTCCTTTCTTAGCAAAACTTAAAGCAGGAGTGTTGAACAATGGCTGATACTAAAAAGTTAAAAGGCTTGTTGTTATCTCCAATTATGGACAACAACCCAATCGCATTGCAGATCTTAGGTATTTGTTCTGCTTTAGCGGTGACCACAAAGTTAGAAACTGCGGTGGTAATGACCTTAGCGGTAACCTTCGTAACAGCTTTCTCTAACTTATTTATTTCATTGATTCGTAACTATATTCCAAATAGCGTGCGTATTATCGTTCAAATGGCGATCATCGCATCATTGGTAATCTTAGTTGACCAAATCTTACGTGCTTATGCATACGGTTTATCAAAACAACTTTCTGTTTTCGTTGGTTTGATTATTACAAACTGTATCGTAATGGGGCGTGCAGAAGCATTTGCAATGAAATCAGAACCAGTAGAAAGTTTTGTGGACGGTATTGGTAACGGTTTAGGCTATGGTGCAATCTTAGTTTCAGTTGCATTTATCCGTGAATTAATTGGTTCAGGTAAATTATTTGGTATGACGGTTTTCCAAACTATCCAAGATGGTGGTTGGTATCAAACAAATGGTTTATTCCTACTTGCACCGAGTGCATTCTTTATTATCGGTTTTATTATTTGGGGTATCCGTACCTTAAAACCAGAGCAGGTGGAGAAATAGTCTATGGAACATTATATTAGCCTTTTCGTTAAATCTGTATTTATCGAAAATATGGCACTTTCATTCTTCTTAGGGATGTGTACATTCCTTGCGGTATCGAAAAAAGTGTCAACTGCATTTGGTCTAGGTATTGCGGTAATCGTCGTATTAGGGATTTCTGTACCCGTAAACCAATTAGTTTATGCACATATTTTAAAAGACAGCGCATTAGTGGAAGGTATTGATTTAAGTTTCTTAAACTTCATTACTTTCATCGGTGTCATTGCCGCATTAGTTCAAATTCTTGAAATGGTGCTTGATAAGTATTTCCCTGCACTTTATAACGCACTCGGGATCTTCTTACCACTCATTACCGTAAACTGTGCGATTTTCGGTGGTGTATCATTTATGGTGCAACGTGACTATAACTTCGCAGAATCTGTTGTATACGGTGTTGGTGCTGGTACAGGTTGGATGTTAGCGATTGTGGCACTTGCAGGAATTACTGAAAAAATGAAATATGCTGATGTTCCAGCAGGTTTACGTGGTTTAGGGATTACCTTCATCACGGTTGGCTTGATGGCACTTGGTTTTATGTCATTCTCAGGTATTCAGTTGTAAGAAAGGGGATACAGAATGGAAATTACTCTTGGTATTGCAATGTTCACCGTTATCGTTTTGGCTTTAACAGTTATTATCTTATTTGCTAAGTCAAAACTCGTAAACTCAGGTGACATTACAATTGAAATTAACGACGATCCTAGCAAAGCAATTCACTTGCCAGCGGGTGGAAAATTATTAGGTGCGTTAGCAAGTAAAGGTATCTTCGTCTCTTCAGCTTGTGGCGGCGGTGGCTCTTGTGGTCAATGCTTAGTGAAAGTAACTGAAGGTGGTGGTGATATTCTTCCAACTGAACTTTCACACATTTCAAAACGCGAAGCAAAAGAAGGTTATCGCCTTTCTTGCCAAGTGAATGTGAAAAACAGCATGAAAGTAGAATTACCAGAAGAAGTATTTGGTGTGAAAAAATGGGAATGTACAGTTATCTCTAACGATAACAAAGCAACCTTCATCAAAGAACTTAAATTGGCAATTCCTGAAGGCGAAGAAGTCCCATTCCGCGCAGGTGGTTATATCCAAATCGAAGCTGATCCACATGTGGTTAACTATAAAGATTTCGATATTCCTGAAGAATACCACGAAGACTGGAATAAATATAACTTATGGCGTTATGTGTCTAAAGTGGATGAGCATATTATTCGTGCTTACTCAATGGCTTCTTATCCAGAAGAGAAAGGCATCATTATGCTTAACGTGCGTATTGCAACGCCTCCACCAAATAACCCTGATGCACCTCCAGGTCAAATGTCATCTTACATTTGGTCATTAAAAGCAGGGGATAAAGTGACAATTTCGGGTCCATTCGGTGAATTCTTCGCGAAAGATACTGATGCAGAAATGGTCTTCATCGGTGGTGGTGCAGGTATGGCGCCAATGCGTTCACATATCTTTGACCAATTAAAACGTTTGAAATCAAAACGTAAGATGTCATTCTGGTATGGTGCGCGTTCTAAACGTGAAATGTTCTATGTGGAAGATTTTGATACGTTACAAGCTGAAAACGATAACTTCGTATGGCACGTAGCGCTTTCTGATCCACAACCAGGTGATAACTGGGATGGCTACACAGGCTTCATTCACAATGTGCTTTATGAAAACTACTTGAAAAATCATGAAGCACCTGAAGATTGTGAATACTATATGTGTGGACCACCAATCATGAATGCGTCAGTCATTAAGATGTTAAAAGATCTTGGTGTTGAAGACGAAAACATCTTGTTAGATGATTTCGGTGGTTAATACATATACATCTTAACAGGCTTAAAGTGCGGTCGGATTTTACGAAATATTGTAAATTCTGACCGCTCTTCTATTGAGGAAAATTTGAAATTTTGGCGTTTAATGTATAACAGAATCCAAACTTGCAAACTTTTTAAAATAAAGGAATTCACGTGAAAATAAAACCTATTATAACTTGTACAATTGTTGCATTCAGTACGTTGCTCTTACTCGCTTGCAATAAAGCACCTGAAATGGTGACCTTAACTGGCAAAACGATGGGGACAACCTATAGTGTAAAATATATTGATCATGGAGAGCTGAAGGTCAGTGCGACCAATATGCATAAAGGAATTGAATCGGTGTTGAGAGACGTTAATAATAAAATGTCAACTTACATTGCGACTTCTGAGTTGAGCTTGTTCAATCAGAGCACACAGACGGATTCACCGATCGAAATTTCTGCTGATTTAGCCACAGTATTAGCTGAGTCGATTCGTTTAAATCGTGTCACAGAAGGCGCGTTAGATGTTACTATCGGTCCAATTGTGAATTTATGGGGATTTGGTCCTGAGAAACGTAATTCGCAAGAGTCTATTGAAGAACAAGTTGAAAAACGTAAAGCTTGGGTAGGAATTGAAAAATTAAAGCTAACGCAGCAAGACGGTAAGTTCTTTCTACAAAAAATGGTGCCACAATTGTATATCGATCTTTCTTCTATTGCGAAAGGATTTGGTGTAGATCAAGTAGCGAGCTATATTGCCTCACAGGGTGTTGCTGATTATTTGGTTGAAATCGGTGGTGAGGTACGAGCTAACGGAAACAATATCGAAGGCAAAGATTGGCAAATTGCGATTGAAAAACCGAGTTTCGATGGCTCACGCGCGGTCTCGCAAATTATTGGCTTGCGTAATTTTGCCATGGCGACATCTGGTAACTATCGTAACTATTTTGAAGAAAATGGGCGTCGTTTTTCCCATGAAATTGATCCGAAGACTGGTTATCCAATTGAACACCGTTTAGCATCGATTACCGTATTGGCGGACTCAACAATGACAGCAGATGGGTTATCGACAGGGTTATATGTATTAGGAGAAGAGAAAGCATTGGAAGTGGCAGAAAAGTATCATTTATTTGTCTATTTGATTATGAAAACAGACAAAGGATTTGAGGCAAAAATGTCTTCTGCATTTAAACAGTTATTAGAGAGTCAACACTAAGGATAAGAGTATGGAACTGTTTTTCATTACATTTGGAATTTTTTTACTCGTGATTGCTGGGATGGCTATCGGTTATATTTTTAAGAAAAAGACAATTGCAGGGAGTTGTGGTGGGATTTCTGCATTAGGATTAAAGAAAGTATGTGACTGTGAAGAGCCTTGTGATAATCTGAAAGCCAAATTAGAGGCGGGCGATGCAGACGCACAGAAAGAATATAATGAAAAATTTGCGAAAAACGAACCGCATTTTTATGAAGTAAAATAGTTTCAATGATCAACGATTGATAATTGACATTTAGAATTAGGGGCGTTGTATGAGATCAGAAGATGCAACGCCCCGATTGTCTTCTTATTTTGATAATGAAATCAATTAATACAAAGAAATAACTATGAAATCAAAAACTTACGATACCTATTTCCCTCCGTTAAGTACAGAACAGCTGAGTGAAAATAGCAAGAAGAAAGTCATCTGTGGCATGTCTGGTGGTGTAGATTCTTCTGTTTCTGCTTTTATTCTTCAACAACAAGGCTACCAAGTGGAAGGCTTGTTTATGAAAAACTGGGAAGAAGATGACGACACCGATTATTGTACTGCGGCGGCAGACTTAGCCGATGCACAAGCAGTCTGCGATAAATTGGGCATCAAATTACATAAAATCAATTTTGCCGCAGAATATTGGGATAATGTATTTGAACATTTCTTACAAGAATACAAAGCTGGGCGCACACCAAACCCAGATATTTTGTGTAACAAAGAGATCAAATTCAAAGCCTTTTTAGAGTACGCAGCAGAAGATTTAGGGGCTGATTATATTGCGACGGGTCATTATGTACGTCGTGGCGAAAAAGATGGTGAATGCCAATTATTGCGGGGCTTAGATAACAACAAAGATCAAAGTTATTTCTTATATACCTTAAGCAAAGATCAAGTGGCACAAAGTTTATTTCCCGTTGGTGAAATTGAAAAGCCCATTGTGCGTGCGATCGCCGAAGATCTTGGTTTAATTACTGCGAAGAAGAAAGACTCAACTGGCATTTGTTTTATCGGCGAACGCAAATTTAAAGATTTTCTTGCACGCTATTTGCCAGCTCAACCAGGGGAAATCAAAACGGTTGATGGGGTTGTTGTAGGACGTCACGATGGTTTAATGTATCACACCCTTGGACAACGCAAAGGCTTGGGCATCGGTGGCATAAAAGGAATGAGTGAAGACCCATTTTACGTCGTAGAAAAAGATTTAGTGAACAATGTATTAGTGGTTGCTCAGGGGCATGATAACTCTGCATTGCTTTCTTCTGGTCTGATTGCAAGTCAGTTACATTGGGTCGATCGCCAAGTGATTCGTCAGCCTTTGCGCTGCACTGTCAAAACCCGTTATCGTCAGGAAGATATCCCTTGTGAAATTCAGCCTATCGACGATGAAACAATTCGCGTGGTGTTTGATGAACCTCAAATTGCCGTCACACCAGGTCAATCTGCTGTTTTCTACCAAGGGGAAGTTTGTCTTGGTGGGGGAGTGATCGAAACTCAAATTAAATAGCCTTAATAGAGTCGAAACGTGCGGTAGAATAATTATATGATTTTACCGCACTTTTTAGAGGTTATTGGGACGCAATCCTATCATCACATTACATTGTTCAACATTATGCTTGCCGCAATGCGCCATCTTTTTTAACAGTTTTTCTATTTTTTTTAGCTGACGAATTTTGCTTTGCACTTGTTGTAAATGATGTTGGATCATTTCATCTGCATCTTGGCAATCAGCTTGAGGAGTCGTTTGTATTTGATAAAGCTGTTTTATTTCTTCTAGACTTAAGCCCAGAGTACGACAGCTTTTAATAAATGTTAAACATTGCAGCGCACTTTCATCATATAAACGATAACCACTTGCCGTTCGTTGTGGTTGGGAAAGTAGACCAATTTTTTCATAATAACGAATGGTTTCACGGTGAATGCCCACTTTCTGACTTAATTCATTTATTTTGAAAAACGTTGTCATATGGCTTGACCTTGTAGTTGCTACAGACTTTACCATTGTAATGAAAGTAGCGGATAAAAGGAAAGCATTATGTCACACCAACATTCTCCTCATGGGCATGCCCATAAATCTCGGCATGTGCATACTGACAATCGCCAAGTCTTGCTTATCAGCGTGTTACTGATTACCAGTTTTATGGTGATTGAATTTTTAAGCGGTTACTATTTTAACAGTTTAGCACTAATGGCAGACGCAGGGCATATGGCAAATGACAGTTTTGCTTTGCTGATTGCGTTGATTGCACTGTATTTGAGTGAAAAAAACCAACAACGTATTGCGGTGTTGAATGGGTTGTCGTTGATCGTCGTGGCGTTATACATTATTTGGGAGGCGATTGAACGTTGGCAACATCCACAAACCATTCAATCCTTACCTATGCTGCTTGTGGCAGTAATGGGATTGGTGGTTAATGCCTTAGTTGCATGGTTCATGTTGAAAGGCGATCAGCATAATTTGAATCTTCGTGCCGCGTATTTACATGTGTTAGCAGATTTATTGGGGTCGATTGTCGCCATTGTGGCGGGATTGAGTTTGCTTTTGTTTGGTTGGATATGGGTTGATGCCGTGGCGAGTTTGATTTTAAGCCTCTTTATTTTAAAAAGTGGTTATGCAATCACCAAAGAAGCCGTGTTGAGTTTGTTATAATAAAAAGTGCGGTTAAAAAATTAAATATGTTAACCGCACGTTGTTTATTAGGGGAAATTGACCAGAAATTATTTACGATTTAACCACGCCAGATATTCTGCTACCCCTTCTGCAACAGTTTTGAAAGGCTTGTCATAACCTGTTGCGCGTAATTTTTCTAAATTCGCTTGAGTGTATTCTTGATAACGGCTTTTCAGATGGTCTGGGAAAGGAATAGTTTCAATATCTGCTTCCGTTTTACCATGGAATTTCACGACGGCTTTTGCCACTTCTTTGAATGATTCCGCATTACCCGTACCTAAGTTATAAATGCCTGAAATGTGGTTTTGCCAGCACCAAATATTCACAGCAGCGACATCGCCTACATACACAAAATCACGACGAAAACCTTCGCTACCCGCAAATAATTTTGGATTTTCGCCTTTTAAAATTTGGTTATTTAAGTGGAATGCCACACTTGCCATGGAGCCTTTGTGGTTTTCGCGTGGACCATATACATTGAAATAACGGAAGCCACATACTGGCGAATTTGCTTCAGGTAAAATGGCACGTACATATTGGTCAAACAAGAATTTTGAATACCCGTATACATTTAATGGTGCCTCAAATTCGCGTTCTTCACGAAACGCTGTTTTGTCACCATAGGTAGCAGCAGATGACGCATAGAAGAACGGAATTTCACGGTCTAAACAATAATGTAGTAATTCTTTTGAATATTCATAGTTGTTTTGCATCATATATTTACCGTCCCACTCTGTTGTAGCAGAGCAAGCACCTTCATGGAAAACAACATCGATATCACCCAAGTCATCCCCTGCAATAATCGACGCAATAAAGTCTTCTTTATCACAATAATCTGCAATATCAAGATCCACTAAATTCGCAAATTTCGTTCCATCTTTTAAATTATCTACCACTAAAATATCAGTACGTCCTAAGTCATTTAAGGCTTTGACAATGTTACTCCCAATAAATCCAGCACCGCCAGTTACGATAATCATAATATGTCCTCTGTTGGTTAATATTCTGAATATTGTAATGGATTTTATATTGGTTGTGTTTAAGTATTTTACGTGTAACTCTGTTTTTCTCTTCAACAAGATGTGAATTGGATGATTTTGATTAAATTATCTTGATATCGCTTACTCGCCAACGTTTAAAAACGAACTAGAATGCTGCATTAAATGTGACTTTTCTCACATTAAAAAATTTTTTTGTTATCTTCATCACATTTTTGTTATAATTTTAGTGTATAATATATTCACATGGTTTATTTTATATACAAGTTGTTATTAAGGATTAGACATGAACGCAAAAGAAATTGCACAATTTATCGATCATACGGCGCTAACCGCAGAAAAAACAGAACAAGATATTCTCAAATTATGCGATGAAGCAATTGAGAATAGATTTTGGTCTGTATGCATTAACTCTGGCTACATTCCATTAGCAAAAGAAAAGTTAGCGGGAACAGACGTGAAAATCTGTACAGTAGTAGGCTTTCCACTTGGTGCGAATTTAAGTTCTGTTAAAGCATTTGAAACCCGCGAGGCAATTCAAGCGGGCGCTGACGAAATTGATATGGTAATCAATGTTGGCTTAATCAAGTCAAATAAATGGGATGCAGTAGAAGCGGATATCGCAGCTGTATTAACGGCTTGTGCAGGGACGCCATTGAAAGTGATTTTAGAAACATGCTTACTGAGCAAAGAAGAAATTGTGAAAGCATGTGAAATTTGTAAACAATTAAATGTGGCGTTTGTAAAAACGTCAACAGGTTTCAACAGTGGTGGTGCAACGGTGGAAGATGTTGCTCTGATGAAACAAACCGTGGGCGACATTGGAGTGAAAGCGTCTGGCGGGGTGCGCGATACGGAGACAGCTGTAGCAATGATTAAAGCGGGGGCAACTCGTATTGGCGCAAGTGCAGGGATTGCAATTATTAACGGTTTACAGGATGTAAGTAGTACCTATTAATAAATGATTGAGCTTGCTATGGAAAAGATGACTTCTCGTATTCAAAAATTGGAATTTTTATTGAAGCAAATGGACAAAATTCACTTGCGAGAAGCGGCAGAAATTTTAAATGTGTCAGAAATGACTATTCGCCGAGATCTGAGTTCCTGTGCAAGCTCAATTATTTTATTAGGTGGTTATATCGTTAAAGATCCTAAAAAACAAAGTCGAAAGCAGTATCAAATTTTTGAGCATCAAGGTAAAAATACGACGGAAAAAATGAAACTGGGTAAATTAGCAGCCAGTTTAGTTGAAGAAGGGGACGTTGTGTTTTTTGATTGTGGTTCGACAATCCCGTTCATTGCAGCAGAGATTGATCATCATTTAAAGTTTACCGCACTTTGCTGTTCTATTAATGTATTTCTTGTTTTGCAAGAAAAACCCAATTGTGACGTAATTTTATGTGGCGGTCGCTATTCTCGTCATAATGCATTCTTAACCCCTATGCAAGCAAAATCAGAATTAAGCATGATTTGTTCCAATCGCGCATTTATTTCAGCAGCAGGCCTCGATGTGAAACAAGGAGTAACATGTTTCAATTTTGAAGAGGCGAAAGTAAAGCAACAAGCCATGGCAAAAACGCAACAAGCAATTTTAGTCGTTGATCATGATAAGTATCACCAAGTTGAACAAGCGTACATTGCAGATTTATCAGACTTTGATCTCTTAATTTGCGATCGTCCGTTACCTACGGACTTCCCAGAGCAGATTACGTCTTTTATTACAACACCATAAATTTAAAAAAACGTTGCGAGAAACAACCGCACTTTCATCCCCCAATACGTTGTCAGCCCAGTCGTAGCAAAATCCATTTTCCCTTTATCAATCACAAGGATTGTCGGTGTCACAGACACATCCCATTGTTTTCCGATGGTGCCATCGGGATCATTTACTGTTGTAAATTCATAATGATGTTGAGCTAAATAGGCTTGCACGCTCATATTATCGCCAGAATGCAATGCGACGGATACTACGGGGTAACCTTCTTGTGCGAGAGTATGAATGATAGGCGAGGTATACTGACAATAACCACACCAACTTCCCCAAAAATAGAGAATCATGGGGCGTGTTTGACTCAATTGCGCAAGAAAAAAGGGTTGTTGTGCTAAGTCAACAAGTGCGGTAGTTATGGCATTGTCAGGCACATTGGGTTTTCTTATCTGATCAACAATGATACTCATCACAATGAAAGTGAGTAAGAGTGATAGGAGTGAAGTTAATGCGTTACGAATCTTATTGATCATCATACATATATCTAGCTTATGCTACTCAAGATGTAATTTGTTCCGCACCTTTTGCTAACATTCGTAGCTGTAAAATGACGCGTTGCTTTAATTGATCACGCTCTATTTTCCCCATGTCCAACGCATTCGCGCCCGCGGTAAAGACAATTGTGACCATCCCTTCCGCTTGGACATGAGCAATATGTTGTGAATAGTGATTACGATAAGCAATATATTCCGTTAATTCATCGACAAAGTGCTTTATTTCGCGTGCTGTAGCGGTACGAAATGCTTGTGATGTTCCTGAACTCTCACGCAATAACAGGCGAAACATATTCGGGTTATTATTAATAAACTCAAAAAAGGTTTCGACTGAGATGACAATCACACTTCCACCTTTTTCTAAACGTTTACGTGCTTGACGCATGAGTTGACGCAAAACGAGTCCCGCTTCATCAACCATGGTCAAACCAAGTTCATCCATGTCTTTAAAATGGCGATAAAAAGACGTCGGGGCGATGCCTGCCTCGCGAGCGACTTCTCGCAAACTTAAGTTAGAAAAACTTTGTTCCGCAGTCAATTGATTAAATGCAGCATCAATTAACGCCCGTCTGGTTTTCTCTTTTTGTAATGCTCTTACACCTGCCATATGCTCTTGATTCCTATTCAGCTAAAATCGTATTCACTGCAAGACTAATGGTTTGGGCTATTTTTTCATAGCGGTTACGTAGTGGTGAACCAGGGCGATAAACTAAGGTAATATCGCGTGCAGGTTCGGGAGAGTGACAAGGAATGTATTTTACGCCAGTTCGATTACCATCATTGATGACAGCCAGTTCTGGCATTAAGGTGATACCTGCATTGGCAGCGACCATATTGCGTAAGGTTTCTAAGCTAGTTGCTTGGAAATGAATATTCTCTTTAGCACCCGCACTAAAACAGTAGCCAATAGTTTGATCACGCAAACAATGACCATCATCTAACATGAGCATTTCGTAACCATTCAAGCTATTCATATCAATGGATTTTTCTGCTGCCCAGCTATGTGCATCACTTACTGCAAGTAACATTTTTTCTTTAAAAATAGGGACTTCAATAAAAGGTTCTGCTTCACGTACTGAAGCAATGATGGCACAATCTAAATGACCTGTTTCAAGCTGTTCTAATAGAGAGGTCGTTTGTGCTTCATAAAGGAACAATTCTAAATCAGGAAACGCCTCTTTTAAGACAGGCATAATATAAGGAAGTAAATAAGGTCCAACCGTTGGAATCACACCAATATGTATTGGACCCGTCATATCTTTTCCTTGGTTGCTTGCCATTTCTTTAAGCAGTTTTACTTCTCGTAATACAGCGCGTGCTTGATCCACTAATAGTAACCCAGATTGCGTGAAAAGTACTTTACGGCTTGTTCTTTCCAGTAAGATGATTCCTAATTCATCTTCTAGCTTACGAATTTGACCACTTAATGTAGGTTGGCTGACATGACAGGAATCTGCGGCACGACGAAAATGTTTATGTTCTGCAAGTGCGACAAAATATTCTAAATCACGGATATTCATTTTGACCTCATTATCGAAAGAAACAATTAAAAAAATCAAACCGATTGTTGTAAACTATATCATAAATTTGACTATAATTCATAAAGTAGTAAGATTGATTTCATATCTGTTAGTCAAGGTATACAAATTTAATTAACATATAGGAGAATTCTTATGTCAACAATGGAAGGGAAGAAAGTTCCCCAAGTTACATTTCATACTCGTCAAGGTGATCAATGGGTTGATGTCACCAGCGCAGAGTTATTTGATAATAAAACAGTCGTATTGTTCTCATTACCAGGCGCATTTACGCCAACCTGTTCTTCTACTCACTTACCACGTTATAACGAGTTAGCTTGTGAGTTTAAAGCATTAGGTGTAGATAGCATTATTTGTATGTCTGTGAATGATACATTCGTTATGAATGCTTGGAAAGCTGATCAAGAATGTGAAAATGTTGTTGTCATTCCAGATGGTAATGGTGAGTTTACGGAAGGCATGGGAATGCTTGTCGGTAAAGAAGACTTAGGTTTTGGTAAACGTTCTTGGCGTTATTCGATGTTAGTTCGTAATGGTGTGGTTGAGAAAATGTTTATTGAACCACAAGAGCCAGGCGATCCATTCAAAGTTTCTGATGCAGACACCATGATCAAATACTTGAAACCTGACTGGAAAGCAAAACCTTCGGTATCAATCATTACTAAACCAGGTTGCCCTTTCTGTGCAAAAGCGAAAACATTACTCAAAGCAAAAGGCTATACTTTTGAAGAAATTGTGTTAGGACGTGATGCAAGTACTATTTCTGTTCGAGCAATCACAGGTAAAACGAGCGTGCCACAAGTCTTTATTGGCGGTCAATATATTGGCGGTAGTGAAGATCTCGAAAAATATTTCGCTTAGTCTTAATGTAAAGAGACAATCTAAGTGCGGTGAATGACCGCACTTTTTTATTGGTCTAATAATGAGGTGGTGGGGTTTCTTCTGCTTGACTCGCAATATTAGAAGGTTGGACATCTTTCAATTTATTCACCACATAACGTAGCTGTAATTGCATTTTGTCCAGTGTAAATTGTTGTTCAATTAAAGCTTGATTGAGCGTATCCAATAAATTCTCTTGAAATGTAATTTTCATTTCTAATTCTGCAATTCGCTGTTCTAACTTTTGTTCAATTTGCATGATAAACTCCAAATAAATGTTGTGAATTTGTCCATTCCGTTTTAACCTATTTAAACTCAAATTTCATTTGTTCATTATAAAGGATTAGACATTATGTTTAAAATTCAAAAGTTTTCTGTTGCCGCACTCATGATGAGTGCCCTGTTTTCAGGTTCTGTTTTAGCGAATACAACAACTGCTCCTGAGCAACCTAGTTTTAATGATGAGGCTTCTTATGCCGTGGGTGTGTTATTAGGTTCAAATGTGAAAGAAGTCATTGAATCACAAAAAGGACTAATTGACTATAATCATGCGCGTTTATTAACAGGTGTTGAAGATGTATTGAATGGAAAAGTTGAATTAGCTTCAAACCAAGCCGTAATGCAAACGTTATTAACTGTACAAGAAAAAATTCAACAGGCGGAACAGAAAAAAATCGCTGAGATTGCTCAAAAAGCAAAAGAGGAAGGGGATAATTTCCGTGCCGAATTTGCGAAAAAAGCTGATGTAAAACAAACGAAATCAGGTCTGTTATATCGTATTGAAAATCAGGGTAAAGGTAAAAAAATTAAGCCAACAGATATCGTGACTGTAAATTATACGGGTAAGCTACCGAATGGTGACGTATTTGATAGCTCACGTGGTAATCCTGTCTCTTTTCAATTAAGTCAAGTTGTGCCTGGATGGACTGAAGGTTTACAACTGGTCAAAAAAGGTGGAAAAATTGAATTAGTGTTACCACCAGAATTAGCATACGGTGAACAAGGCTCAGGTAAAATTGCACCAAATTCAACACTTTATTTTGAAGTTGAAGTGGTTGATGTGAAAAAGAAATAATTGAAAAAAGACCGCACTTTGTGCTTTAAGCAAACTGTGCGGTCATGATAAAAAATTGAGAGTTGGGCATGTTAACGGACAAACAACCTTTTACAGATGATGATAAAGCCATTTTACATTCTTATACAGCAGTAGTGGATGGGGTTAGCGCACTTATTGGTCGTCATTGTGAAATTGTGTTGCATTCTTTAGAGGATTTAGAACATTCCACGATTTGTATTGCAAATGGGCATAATACTAATCGACAAATTGGATCACCAATCACGGATCTTGCGCTAAAGTCATTGCATAATATGCAAACTGAAAGTGTATCCAAACCTTACTTTACACGTGCCAAAAGTAAGGGGTTAATGAAATCAGTCACAATTGCAATACGCAATAAAAGTCAGCGTATTATAGGCTTATTGTGTATCAACATTAACTTAGATGTGCCTGTCTCAGAGTTTATGCAGGCGTTTATGCCTGCCTCAGAACAGACAGAAACTTCAGTGGTAAATTTTGCTAGTTCAGTAGAAGAATTAGTGGCACAAACTGTAGAAAAAACTATCGAAGAAGTCACGGCAGATCGCATGGTATCGAATAATAACAAGAATCGCCAAATTGTGATTTCTTTATATGAAAAAGGCATTTTTGATATTAAAGATGCGATTAACTTAGTGGCTGAACGTTTAGCGATCTCTCGTCATACCGTTTACTTATACATCCGTCAAGTTAAACAAGATTCAGATGAGCCTAAATAATGCGTTATGTACTTTGTATAACACAGTCAGTTTATGGCACACAAGGTGGCTACTTAGCCTATCAAATTGCACAAACGCTCGTGCAACAAGGACATCAAATCACGCAAGTCTTTTTCTTCCAAGAGGGCGTGACAACTGCTAATGCCTTTGTTTATCCAGCAAATGATGAGTTTGCTTTACAAAAAGCATGGCAAGCGTTAGCACAGCAATATCACATCCCTTTACATTTATGTATTGCAGCTGCACAAAGACGAGGGGTCGTGAGTGAACAGACCTCATCAAATCACAACCAAGCCAACTTAGCATCTTCTTTTATTCTTGCGGGTTTGGGTGAATTTACTAAAGCGATTTTAGAAGCAGAACGGGTATTGACTTTATGATTAAGCTTGCTTTTGTTTTCCGTTCAGCGCCTCATGGTACATCAAGTTGTCGAGAAGGCTTAGAAGCATTATTAGCGGCAACAGCATTTTGTCATGAAGAAGACATCGCTGTTTTTTTTCTTGATGATGGCGTGTTTAACTTACTCAGCGAGCAGCAGCCAGAATGTATTTTACAAAAAGATTTTATTCGCACTTTTAAGTTACTCGAATTATATGACATCGAACAGCGTTATATTTGTCGTGAATCCTTAGCGCGTGTAGGATTGGAAACGCAGCCACTTATTCTGTACTGTGAAACACTTGACCGTACAGAACTAGTAGAAAAATTACAACAAGCAGAAAAAGTACTGACCTTTTAAGAGGATATATGCTTTATACCTTTTCGCAAGCAAGTTATGACACGTTACAACTCACTCAATATTTTCAACATCTAACAGAAAAGGATGTGATTGTCTTATGGCAAGATGGCGTGCTACTACCGTTAAAATACCCCATGCTATTTAAGCAATTGAATACACGCGTTTTTATTTTAGAGCCAGATCTACAAGCGCGTCATCTCAATACATTAATAGAGCCACACGCATCGATCACTGTCATCTCACTGCTTGAGTTTGTGCAATTAACAGAAAGATATTTTCCTCAACTGGCGCTATAAGCTCATTTACCCCCGATCTCTTATCGTAAATTCAAAGCACACTCAACGTGCAATCTCCAAAGAGTTGCTGCTTATTTCTTGACATCATCTTTATTGAAGATTAAAATTCAGCGTCTATTCTTCTATAGAATAGATTTTGAATATAAACATTCTTTTATGAATAATTGTTAATACTGGAGCTTTTTTAATGGCAACTATCAACCAGCTAGTACGCAAACCGCGTGTGAAAAAGGTTGTAAAAAGTAACGTTCCTGCATTAGAGGCTTGCCCGCAGAAACGTGGTGTGTGCACACGTGTATACACAACTACACCTAAAAAACCGAACTCAGCATTACGTAAAGTATGCCGTATTCGTTTAACTAACGGTTACGAAGTAACTTCTTATATCGGCGGTGAAGGTCACAACCTTCAAGAGCACAGTGTTGTGCTTATCCGTGGCGGTCGTGTTAAAGACTTACCAGGTGTGCGTTATCACACTGTACGCGGTGCATTAGACTGTGCTGGCGTTAAAGATCGTAAACAAGGTCGTTCTAAATACGGCGTTAAACGTCCTAAATCTTAATGGTTCTCCGTTAAGTAAGGCCAAACGTCTAAATTAGTAAAACTATTTAAACCATAAACTCCAGTCAAAAGGCGATATTTATCGCAAAATGTAGAGTTTTGGAAAATCCTGAAGATTAATTACGGAGAAATTCGCAATGCCACGTCGTCGTAGTATTGAACCACGCAAGATTCTTCCAGATCCAAAGTTCGGATCAGAATTACTTGCAAAATTCATCAATGTGTTAATGGTAGATGGTAAAAAATCTATCGCAGAAAAAATTGTTTACAGTGCATTAGATACTTTATCACAACGCACTGGTAAAGAAGCGTTAGAAGCTTTTGAAGCAGCGCTTGACAATGTACGCCCTACTGTTGAGGTTAAATCTCGCCGTGTAGGTGGTTCAACTTATCAAGTTCCTGTTGAAGTGCGTCCAGTTCGTCGCAACGCATTAGGTATGCGTTGGATTGTTGAAGCTGCACGTAAACGCGGTGACAAATCAATGGCTTTACGTTTAGCTAACGAGTTATCTGATGCATCAGAAAACAAAGGTGCAGCAGTGAAAAAACGTGAAGACGTTCACCGTATGGCTGAAGCTAACAAAGCGTTTGCTCATTACCGCTGGTAATTGGTTAAAGCAACTACGTTTTTTAGGCTTCATCTCATTTAATTATGTGGTGAAGCCTTATACATATTTAAAATTTCATATTTAATTCCAGCAAGGAAATAAGAATGGCACGTACAACCCCTATTGAAAGATACCGTAATATTGGTATCAGTGCTCACATCGACGCAGGTAAGACAACAACCTCCGAGCGTATCCTTTTTTATACAGGTGTGAGTCACAAACTTGGTGAGGTGCACGATGGTGCAGCCACTATGGACTGGATGGAACAAGAGCAAGAGCGTGGTATCACTATCACATCTGCAGCGACAACAGCATTCTGGTCTGGTATGTCTAAACAATACCCACAACACCGTATCAATGTAATCGATACTCCAGGACACGTTGACTTTACTATCGAAGTAGAACGTTCTATGCGTGTTCTTGACGGTGCAGTGATGGTTTACTGTGCAGTAGGTGGGGTTCAACCACAATCTGAAACAGTATGGCGTCAAGCAAATAAATACCAAGTTCCACGTGTTGCTTTCGTAAACAAAATGGACCGTACAGGTGCTAACTTCTTACGTGTAGTTGAGCAAATCAAAACACGTTTAGGTGGTAACTCAGTTCCTCTACAATTACCAATTGGTTCAGAAGATAATTTCAAAGGTGTTGTTGACCTTATCAAAATGAAAGCAATTAACTGGAATGAAGCAGATCAAGGTATGACATTTACCTATGAAGATATTCCAGCTGATATGTTAGATGCATGTGAAGAATGGCGTCAAAATTTAGTTGAGTCAGCGGCTGAAGCTTCAGAAGACTTAATGGAAAAATACCTTGGCGGTGAAGAGTTAACTGAAGAGGAAATCAAAACGGGTTTACGTCAGCGCGTATTAGCAGGCGAAATTATTCCTGTTTGTTGTGGTTCTGCCTTTAAAAATAAAGGTGTTCAAGCAATGCTTGATGCAGTCATCGATTATTTACCAGCACCAACAGATATTCCAGCAATCAAAGGGATTAACCCTGACGAGACTGAAGGTGAACGTCACGCGAATGATGATGAACCATTTGCAGCACTTGCATTCAAAATTGCAACAGACCCATTTGTTGGTAACTTAACGTTCTTCCGCGTTTATTCTGGTGTGATTAATTCAGGTGATACAGTATTAAACTCTGTTAAAGATAAACGTGAGCGTTTTGGTCGTATCGTACAAATGCACGCAAATAAACGTGAAGAAATCAAAGAAGTTCGTGCAGGCGATATCGCAGCAGCAATTGGTTTGAAAGATGTGGGTACTGGTGATACATTATGTGCACAAGATGCACCAATCATTCTTGAGCGTATGGAGTTCCCAGAGCCAGTAATTTCTGTTGCTGTTGAACCAAAAACGAAAGCCGACCAAGAAAAAATGGGTATTGCATTAGGTCGTCTTGCTCAAGAAGACCCTTCATTCCGTGTTCATACAGATGAAGAGTCAGGTGAAACAATTATCTCTGGTATGGGTGAGTTACACTTAGATATTATCGTTGATCGTATGCGTCGTGAATTTAAAGTTGAAGCGAACATCGGTAAACCACAAGTATCTTACCGTGAAACAATCCGTACTCGCGTGAATGATGTTGAAGGTAAACACGCAAAACAATCTGGTGGTCGTGGTCAATATGGTCATGTTGTTATCGACTTATACCCATTAGAGCCGGAAGGTCCAGGTTATGAGTTCGTGAATGAAATCAAAGGTGGTGTAATTCCTGGTGAATATATCCCAGCGGTTGATAAAGGTATTCAAGAACAACTTAAATCTGGTCCATTAGCGGGTTACCCAGTAGTAGATTTAGGTGTACGTTTACACTTCGGTTCATACCATGATGTTGACTCATCTGAACTTGCGTTTAAACTTGCTGCATCTTTAGCATTTAAAGCAGCATTTAACAAAGCAAACCCAGTTCTACTTGAGCCGATCATGAAAGTAGAAGTAGAAACACCACCAGACTACGTGGGTGATGTAATTGGTGATTTAAGCCGTCGTCGTGCGATGGTTAACGGCCAAGAAGCAAATGAATTTGTTGTGAAGATCAATGCAGAAGTACCACTTTCAGAGATGTTTGGTTATGCAACTGACCTTCGTTCACAAACTCAAGGTCGTGCTTCATACTCAATGGAACCATTGAAGTATGCAGAAGCGCCGAAAAACGTTGCTGATGCAATCATTGAAGCTCGCAAAAAATAATTTTGTTTAACAAACCACAAGCTATAATGGCTTGTGGTATCTACTGAGGAAACTTAATCGTGTCTAAAGAAAAATTTGAACGTACAAAACCGCACGTAAACGTGGGTACAATCGGCCACGTTGACCATGGTAAAACAACTTTAACAGCAGCAATCACTACAGTATTATCAAAACACTTTGGTGGTGCAGCACGTGCATTCGACCAAATCGATAACGCGCC